>JAUXUB010000026.1 GCA_030680955.1 bacterium
GAAAATTACCGCAAAAAGCATAAAGAAAATTACTATATAGAAAGATGAATTTTTTTTCATCCCGTTAGAGATAGGGAGCGTTTTAAACGATTTTTAATATAACGTTTTCCCATACCTGATTTTAAATATTTCTCTCTCGACCTTGCGTCTTGTTCATTTAAACAAGCTTCATAATATATAAGTTTAAATGGACCTCGATTTTTAGTATAACCAGCAATTTTATTTGAATTGTGTTGCTTAAAACGCTCCCGTAGATCTCTAGTTGATCCTGTATACCATTTATTATCCTTGGCACTTTGTAATACGTAAGTATAGAACATAGTTATCTCTAACGGGATTAATTTAATCATTTTTTTATCCCATTAGAAGCAAATCGCGATCAAAAAATCGCGCGTCTTACTATAAATTATATAATGCATTTTGATATTATTTTTAATTAACATTTTAATACTGGTGATCGCGGCTTCTAACGGGACAAGTTTACTTCTAGTGTTTTTATTTGCGCTTCACTTAAATCATTTTTTATTTTTAACTCTTTTATTGCCTCTATAACGTGCATAGTAAGGTCTACTCCATAGTTTACTCTCTTAAATCCCTGGTCGTCTATTGTAACAAGTTCTGGAAATACTTTTTCTACGTCTTGCGCTATTAAACCAAGGTTTTTTGTTTCACCGCTTAGATGTAACTGTGGAAATTCATCGGCACGCCAATTAAAGTATGTTGGTTTTAATTGAATAAGTTTTGAAAGCGATCCCATAAGCGGAATAAGATTCTTCTTGAGGCGAAGGTCGGAGGAGCAGGCTCCGACAATGGGACCACCATCAAATTTCTGAATACAGCCAAGCGATCCAACAGAGCCAATACGAATATCACCGACAACCTGAAGTTTATCTAATGGTGCAATTGTTCCAATTCCAACATTAGTAGATACAGCATCAACGACTAATGCCGGAGCGAAGTTAGAATAATTTGTAGTTGACTCTATATGAAATAATCCGCTACTACTCGCGCGAAGCGCCCAAGCCGGATTACCGTTCGTTGGACCCCCACTTCCACCATTATTATCGAAAAGAGTTACACGTGGAGTTGAGCTAACTATATATAAACTGCCGTTAGAAGTTGTAGTTCCAATGCTCACATTACCATCTACATCAATGCGCATCTTCTCACTGTTGCTAGTTAAAAAAGAAATAATGCTTGACGCGCTACCACCAGCAAATAACCGTATGCCTTGTATGATTGTATCTGTGCTGGAACCAATATCAATTTGATCAGTTGAATTAACATTCAAAATTGGACGATGGTAACCTGATGAACCACCAGTAAACTTCCCCATAATTGGTTGGTCATTTATATCCAAAAATAGTGCGCCAGTTTGAGATATGGCCGCTCTGGTTACAGTAGACGTGCCTCCAATAATAGTTGCCCCTTGCGCGACATGAAGCGCGCCTTCTGGTGTCGTTGTTCCAATTCCCAAAATTCCAGTACTTGACCCCATTATACTCATGCCTCCTTGAAATATATTGCCTGTAGTAGAGGAATTGGTTGGAGTTATTTGATAATCCATTTTGCCGGAAGTCATGACATTGGGAGCGCTAGATTGTGCAACTGCCACAAAAATACCATTGCCATACGCAACCGAAACCCAATTTTTTGATACGGGAGATATACGAGCAGTCCAATCGATGCCATTGGGCGAAGTAAATAGCGACCCAGAATTCCCTACTGCAACAAAAAGACCATTACCATAGGTAATATAACGAAGATTAGAACTAAGCAACGGGATATCACGAAATGTCCAATTATTTATGCCATCTGGCGAGGTCATAACACATTGAACGATTCCAGACGTGCAATTGGTCGGCGCTGGACTATCTCTACCCGAGGCTACTGCGACAAATTGCCCATTGCCATAAGTTACAGAATTCCAATTTTTAACCGGAACATTAGCGGGTGTCAGGCTCCAATTTATGCCATCGGCAGAAGTCATAACACATTTGCTATTCGCAACAGCCAAACAAGAATCGACCCCACCCCCTGGTCTTGCCACTGCGACAAACCTTCCATTGCCATAAGTGACAGACTGCCAAATAGCAATTGGGGTAGTGCTTGTAGCCCAGTTTATTCCATTAGACGAGGTCATGACATATTGATTCGCAGTTCCATTATTCGTTACTATACCTTCTAGATATGTCTGGGACACCGCAACAAACTTTCCATTACCATATGTGACGGATTGCCAACTACCCACATTTACAGTGACACCTATACCAATAGGAGTATTGCGAAGCGTCCAGTTTATGCCATCAGGTGAGGTCATGGCACATTTGTTATAATTAAGATTAGCATAGCAAGAAGAATCGCTGTTTTGTTTCGCCACAGCCACAAAAAGTCCATTGCCGTAGGTGACGGAACTCCAAGCATTGTAAGAAAGCGTACCCCAACTAGGATCATTTGCAGTAGTCCAGATTACACCATCTGATGAGGAAATAATACGATTAATGCCTGGAGGAATACCATCTGAGGCTATAGCAACAAAACGACCATTGCCATAAGCAACGGATGACCAAATCCTATTTGGAGCGGTACTTGTAGCCCAGCTTGTCCCCTTCGAAACAATATTTCCAACAACTTCTAATTTTTCACCTGGATCTCCAGAGCTTGCTCCAATTAAAACATTTCCTCCCTCCATTACTCTCACTCTTTCTGTTTCATTTCCCACACCATCTCGCGTAATAATCCGAAAATTATTATAAAAGTTATCTAGTATTGTATATTTTTTTGTAGTTGTCCCCAAAAGTTTTAGCTGACCTCCTTCTCCACTTGACGTTGCCGTGGGGCCCAAAACTAATCTATCGGAAAAAAAATTTTCACTTTCTCTTGCGATGTCTATCCCCACACCAACTGTTCCAGAAAATCTGGCATCGTTCCAACGCGAACTTGGAAGTCCAAAATTCCAAGTATTATCCCTAGAAGGAATTAAATCAGTATCAAAAACAGCGGCTATGACTTTGCTTATTGTAGGTAATTTTAAACCAAGTCCTAAAACATCAAAACTAATAAGCGATAAAACAAATATAAGTACTATATAAAATAACGGGGATCTTTTCATGTGCTATTACTATTTATTATCTTGAAATAATTCTCATTAAACACTAAAAACTACTGCGTAAACTATATATAACGCTCCTGTATTATTATAGCATATCAACTAATAGAGAATCCAAATCCGTATTATTAACAACACTGTATTCAAGTTTGAACTACACATCCCGTCATTGCGAGCGGAGCGTGGCAATCCTACCCGTCATTGTAATGTGCGAAGCACTCTCCTTCCCGTCATTGCGAGCGGAGCGTGGCAATCCCGTTTATTTATACCATCCCCAATTAACCACTACTCTTTTAACATCGTCTTTGCGAGAAGGAACGACGAAGCAATCCAGATTTATCTCGTTAATTTCTGGATTGCCGCGGGCTTCGCCCTCGCAATGACAAAAGTCTTATAAGAAGTAGTTAATTGGGGATGGTATTAGATTTCTTCGGGGTGACCCTCGCAAAGACAGAAGAAAAATTGCGCAAAATGGTAGATATTTGAATTTGTGCGCTGTATTAATAGATTCTCAGCTTTCTTTGTACAATATCAATCATTTTCCCGCCCCAAAATGTCCAACATCCCATGTCTAAATTTAATATATTAGAAGTCCGACTTCCAATATATTAATTAACTACGCTCCTAACCGTCTTTCGCGCTTTTTAAAGTCTAAAATTGCACTTTCAAAATCATCGGGAGTAAAATCTGGCCATAATTTTTCAGAAAAATAAAGTTGGGCATCAGAAACATCCCACATCATAAAACCAACTGATAGGTGTGGCTCTCCTCCAGTCCGTATTACCAGATCAACTGGCGGCAAGTCGCGTGTCCATAGGTAATCTTTTGGTGATATAAAATCTTTTTTTGATACAATTGCCTTTTGAAATGCTTGTGTCATTTCTGTTTTGCCATCATAACACAAGAGCAAATTAACAATATGTTTTTTACGGTCTTTTGTTTCGTCAATAATTTTTTCTCCAAGATCAACAAGTTTTTTAGGAAATCTATTTCGCCACTCCCCTAAAATAGAAATTCTTACGTCATTTTCTTTAAGATCTTTATTTTGAAGCGCGCGGAGTAAAGTCTTGGAAAATATCTTTAACAAAAACTGAACTTCACGGCTTTCTCGCTTTTCAATATTATCTGTGCTCATCCCCCAAAACGACAAACAATAAACATTTAATTCTAATGCCTTGTTTAATATCTTCTCAAAATTTTTCGCGCCCTCGGCATGCCCCATCCAAGACGACTTACCTTTTGCGCGCGCCCACCTGCGATTTCCATCCGGAATAATTGCAACGTGACCAATTGAATATTTTTGCATATTGCTTTAAAGTATAGTGGAAAAATTAAAAGTGTAAAAGTGTTTAAAATATGCTATAAAAGTAATAGAGTAAACACACGAAGGTCTCATCGTCTAGCCTGGCCTAGGACACAGGCTTTTCAAGCCTGGTACACGGGTTCGAATCCCGTTGAGACCGCAATTCAGGATTTCGCAAGTGGAAAGATGATGTCTCGCGGCGCGAAACGCGCCGCTCAGCTAGGATTTGAAAGGGCTTTTTGGGCGAAAAGGAAAAGGATTTATCAATCAAAATATGGTTCGAGCCGATTTGTTTTAGAAATGTTGTCATTTCTGATTTATCCCCACTCTTAAGCAATTTGTCCGCTTGATTCAAGGCTTTTATCCACGCCCGAGCCGGTTCGAGCCAAGACACATTTCCGTCCTCAATTTCTCGGATTTCTTCTTTAAGCTCTACTCTATGGTCGAGCATTTTTTGTTTTCGTGCGGTATATTCTTCCGCAGAAATAATTTCGTCGAGGTAAGCAGAAAGCAATTTGTCCAACTTTGTACCGATGTCGGCTAACTCACTCTTGAGATTTTTAACAATTACAAAACTATTCGCTTTTGCTTTCTGCTCGTCCTTATCCAACTCGCGCAAAATTTTTTCGGTGTCTTGGCTCGACAAAGAAACTTTTTGGAGAGAACTTTTTATTTGTTCTGTAAGCAATTCTTCGCGGACATATTTTTGTGAGCAAATTTCGCGCTTTTTGGTACAGCGATAGTAGTTATGACCTTTTTGTGTTTCGGCGGTAATAGCGCAACCGCACTCTCCACAAGCGAGCAATCCGCGAAATGGAAAAATTTTCTCGGCTTTCCTCGTCTTGATATGCCCGCGATCTTTCATAACTTCTTGGCATTTATCAAAAAGTTTCTTTGTGATTATTGGCTCGTGCGTTCCTTGATGCGTCTCGCCCTTAAACTCAAAGAGTCCGTAGTAAAATTGATTTTGTAGAAGTCGCTGGACACAGGAGACCGAAAGAACATTGCCTTTGTAGCTCCGCAATCCCAAATCTTTGAGAATCTTGGCAATTTGTTTGAGTGTATATTTTCCAGTTGAATAAAGTTCAAAGCCTTTCTTGATTAGCGGAGCTTTTTCGTGGTCAACATCAATATCTCGAGTCTTGTGATTGTTTGCGTATCCGAGCGGGGCAAAGCCGGGCCATATTCCTTTGCGAAGTTTTGTTCTATGCCCACGTTTGATATTTTCGGCAAGATTATCAACATAATATTTGCTTTGCCCAAAGGCAATGTTCAACATAAATTTTCCTTGTGGTGTATTCTCAAACCAGTGAGTAGGAAACTTTAGATCCTTAATTTTTCCTGTGTCCAGCAGGTAAATAATTTGCCCTCCATCTATGGAATTTCTGGCGAGACGATCCGGATTCCAAGAGAGTATTCCGTCTGCTTTCCCCGACTCAAGGAATGACAACATTTCTGCGAATTTCATTCGCCCAGGTTCTTTGGCAGTTTGGGATTCGCAAAGCGAAGCAACAATTTCAAGTTTTTCTTTGGCGGCAAATTCATTTAATTCAGAAAGTTGGGACTCAATAGACATGATTTGTCGTTCCTCGCTCTCGGTAGATTTTCTAGCGTAAATTATGTATTTCATAGTTTAGTTTAATTAAAATTGATAAAAAATTTCTTTTGCCCTTCATTGATAAATCATTTTCTTTTTCGCCACAAAAACCCTTTCAAATCCTAGCTGAGCGGCGCGTTTCGCGCCGCGAGACATCATCTTTCCACTTGCGAAATCCTGAATTGCGGTGTATTCTAAAAATAGCTCGAACGGAATTCTGTCCTCGCCCGCCTGTGGCGGGCTCGGGTCGGGAGGGCAAAAAATTCGGATTGTTCCGTTGAGAGAATTCCAAACTGCCAAAGAACCTGAAAACAAATCGGCTCGAACCATATTTTGAAAGGGCAAAAGAATTTTTTTATTAATTTTATAAAGCCGAAATAATTAACTAATAATTTAAAAAAAATGAACAAAAAATACTTGTTAACAATAGTAGGAATCATTGTCGTTCTGGTAATTTCGTACATAGTTTTTAATTTATCTAATTCAAATATATCTAGTTCGGGTATACAAGAATTTAATCCAAAAGATGCAGTATATTCTCAAAAATCAGAATCTTCTTGGCCAGTTTATTTTAAGTATCAAGGCGGAGTTTATTTTTCCTCCACAGGCTTCGGAAGTAGAGGCACGCCAGAGGTAGTTGAAGGTGCCGACCCAGGAAGTTTTCAAGAACGCAGATTGGCAACCGGAGAGGAATATGGAGTAGATAAAAATTTTGTCTATTGTGCAGGTCATAAAATTGAAGGTAGTGACGGTCAAACTTTTAATGATAAAGATCCCAATTACACTTTCGATAAAAACCAAGTATATTATCCCTACTGTCGTATAGTGGAGGGTGTTGATATCTCTAGCTTCAAGATTGTTTCCCCCGGAGTTTATGCGGTGGATAAAAATAATGTCTATAAATATGGGCAGATTATTCAGGGAGCAGAAGCTGAATCCGTCAGGAATCAATATAAGTAAAATCGGCGATACGATTCTACAAATTTCTTTTGTCTAAGGAATTTTTTGCCGCCAAAGAAAAACTTGAAATTGTTAATTCTCTCAACGGAACAATCCGAATTTTTTGCCCTCCCGACCCGAGCCCGCCACAGGCGGGCGAGGACAGAATTCCGTTCGAGCTATTTTTAGAATACACCACACAGAATCTCTTTTTGTTAGATCACACCAATATTCGGGCTTCGCAAGCCCGAATATTTACTTTTGACAATTCTTACAAAAATGCATAGACCGACCACGAAGTTTAATCCTACTTATTTTAGTTTTACACTTTAGACATGACTCTCCCCCTCTTCTATAAATTAGACGAACTTGAAAATAATTTCCAAGCTTACCTTTTATGTCTTTGTAGTCAGACATAGAAGAACCGCGTAATTTTATTGCCTTAATTAATATAATTCTGATTGAGTCGTAAATCTTTTTTAATTCCTTTTCACTTAAACTCTTTACCATCCTCAAGGGATGAACTCCAGATAAAAATAATATTTCGTCAGCGTATATATTTCCAATACCAGCTATCACTTTCTGGTTTAATAAAATATATTTTATTGGAATTTTTTTATTACTTAATACTTTTTTAAATTCCTCGTAATTTATAGTTAACGCATCTTTGCCAAGTTTTTTAATATCACTAATTTCATAAAAATCATCTTTATGTTCGGAAAGAATCTTGCCAAATTTTCTTACATCCGAAAATGCCAAAGATTTACCCTCCGACAAACAAAACACCGTATGAATATAATGGTCAATATTATCGAAGTCGGACTTCGATAGATTAATAGTTTCCACTAAAAGCAATCGGCCAGTCATCTTAAGATGCAAAAGAATATTCCTATCGCTCGAAAGTTCAAAAATTATGTTCTTGCCAATTCTTTTAATTTTTTTTATTCGTAATCCTTTTACTTGTTTTTTGAATTGCTCAAATCCGCCGCAGTGACGCGAAAAATGACGAGGCCAATCCGTCCAAATATCTATAATACGAGTCCCAATCACTACCTTATTTAATCCCCTTACAATTGTTTCTACCTCCGGCAATTCTGGCATCCCAGTTCCAACTACCCCAGTTAGATTTATTTTTAAAAATAAATCTAAATTAAAGGTAAATGAATATATTACATATTAATTAAATATAAAAATTTACTATGACAACGCCTCAACTATATCACTGGGGTATTGGAACTGGGCATAACCACTCCGATGCGCCACTTAATCAAGATGCCAGATATTTCTGTTTGCCAGCAACCAATTCCGCAATCTTTTGGCTAAAAATCTACGACCCTTAGTAGTTTTTAAATATTTTTCTCTCTGTTTGGCATCTTGTTCATTGCAACATAATTCAGAATATATTAATTTAAATGGTAATCTAAATTTAGTGGCAAAACTATACCCCTTTCGATGTTCTTCTAGTCTTCTTCTTAAATTAGTTGTATAACCGATATAATTATTGCTATCCTTTTGACTATGTAAAATATACACATAGAAGAAGATCGGCAGTATATTGGAATTGGGCATATTCATATTATACTTTTAGCACCACATCATATTAAATTCAAATATTAATATAATTTTATGATCATACTTGCAATAGAAACGAGTTGCGACGAAACAGCAATCGCAATAATAGATTACGAGAGTGAACTCGGATTAGCGCGGATAAAAAAATCTTCGCGGATTAGCGCGGATAAAAGTCAGAGTAAATCGACGCAAGTTCACATACTTGCTAATTTAGTATCTTCGCAAATTGAGATTCATAAACCCTTTGGAGGTGTAGTACCAAACTTAGCGCGTCGCGAGCACGAGATAAATCTCGTACCAATATTAATTGAAGCGTTAAAGAAAGCGAAGATGTTGAATATGGAATTTAGAATATCGAATTTAGAATCTAAAAAAATGGAACCTCAAAACTCTCCTTCAAAAAAGGATCAGCCCTTGGCGAGCAAATTCCAAATTCTAAATTCTATCTTGGAACGCGAACCAATATTACTAGATAGATTTATTAAAAATATCCTACCAATATCGATTCCTGAAATTGACGCAATTGCGGTTACTTACGGACCAGGACTCGCCCCAGCACTATGGGTAGGTGTAAATTTTGCTAAGGCGCTTTCTTTCGTGTGGGAAAAGCCACTAATTCCAGTAAACCATATGGAAGGCCATATCTTTTCCGCGCTTTTAAGAAAACGCGAAAAAGACAATTTACAATTTACAATTTACAATTTACAATTTCCAGCATTAGCACTTCTCGTCTCTGGCGGGCACACAGAGTTAGTACTAATAAATAAACTTGGTAAATATAAAATAATAGGGGAGACGATAGACGATGCCGCTGGTGAAGCTTTTGATAAAGTTGCGAGAATTCTAAATCTCCCCTATCCCGGTGGCCCAGAAATTTCACGCCTTGCTTGTCTAAAAACTAAAAGCTATAAGCTAAAAGCTAATCTGCCTCGCCCCATGTTGCACAGTAAAGATTTTAACTTTAGTTTTTCTGGACTTAAAACCGCCGTACTTTATCTTGTTAGAGATTTAAAGAAAACAAGAGAGAAAGCTCAATTTAGCGACAACCGATGTCCGGGAACAGAAAACGATAATATTTTGGACATCGGATGTCGTGCCGCAATTGCTAAAGAATTCCAAGACGCGGTTGTGGAAGTTTTAGTAGCAAAAACAGTTTTTGCAGCAAAAATTTACAAAGCTAAAACTGTTATTTTGGGTGGAGGAGTTGCGGCAAACTATGAGCTTCGTAAACAATTAGGCAAAATGCTGAAATATGAAATTCATAATTCTAAATTCTATATTCCAAATTCTAAACACACCGGAGACAATGCTTTAATGATTGCGCTCGCCGCCGCAGTTACTGGCAAGAAAAAACCTTTGGGCAAAATAAGAGTAGAATCAAATTTAAGATTTAACTAATATACACTCTAGCGACAAATAAAAATGCAAGTTCTTTGTCCTAAAAAACAAATAAAAAAGAGGCCGACACGTGCATAGCGCACGCATCGACCTCGGAAGAGTGATTCACCCAACCCTCGTAGTTAAGTCCCCATCAGACTGACGACATTATCCACTAACCAAAGGTAGTAGTCGGCCTTTAGCGGAAGCGGAGCATCACCTACGCGATTGCCACTTTCGTCTTTTTGCCAGACCATTATCGGTCTGCCATCAGGACGGAAGAGTGGCTGACGCACTTCGAGGTTGATGCAGAGAGTTCGCTGGTCAGGACTTTCCATACCATCAATGTAGAACGGGTTGGAGAATGCCCTTACTCTCCACATTGCGTTCCCGCAAAGGTCTCGAAGCTCAGCTCGGATTGCACTCCGCATTCCCCTGAACTCGTCGGAAAGATCCACGAACTCATGGCGAGCAAACGTGAATCTCACCATGTGATACGTCCTCCTGCCACGCGTGTCCTTGGCGTCGACGCGTTCATTGTAAAATGCGTCAACCATTTCGTATCCAGCCTCTTCAAGCTCGTCGAGAAACGCCACGATGGAACACTTCAAAGTGGGCTCAATGACCATGACACCACTGGAGCGACTCTTACGCTCCGTGCTTTCCTTTTTGGTTTCTGGATTCAAACGCTTTACCGTTGCCGGTACTGCATCTGAATTTGAGAAGTTGAACTGCAACAACACAAGACGTACGTCCCTATTCAGCGTAATCACAATGAACCTCCTTTTGTTAGTTCAATTTTTATCCCCGAAAATTCCCCTTTGAATTGCAATCTTCTTCGGCGAAAATTGTATTATGGAACAAATACAACAACGTCGGAGCTGGCATCAGCTCACGATGGGTCAGAGGGATAGAATAGAAGCTCTGTTGGATGCGGGAGAAACCCAAA
>JAUXUB010000027.1 GCA_030680955.1 bacterium
AAGAAAATACCATAACAAGCACGATTGAATCATTGCAAGATTTAGACTACCCCCAAGATAAACTAGACATCATAATTGTCGACGATGGTAGCACTGATAAAACTCTTTCTCTTGCGAAGAAATTTGACCAAGAGCTAAATATCAAAGTCCTCACGAAACCAAATGGTGGTAAATTTACTGCGCTTAACATGGGCATCGAGCACTCTACAACAGAATTTGTTGGTGGACTAGATGCTGATTCATTTGTAGACCCTAGTGCACTAAAAGAACTTGTTGCTCATTTTGATGATCCTATGACCATGGCGGTAACGCCTGCCATAAAAGTTCATAAAACAACAAACACTCTTCAATATATTCAAAAAGCTGAATACGGATTAAGTATTTTTTACAGAGCGATGTTTGGTCTTATGGGAGCGCTTTTCATTACCCCTGGTCCTTTTTCAATTTACAGAAAAGGAGTTTTCGATCGAATCGGAATGTTTCGTCACGCTCATAACACAGAAGACATGGAAATGGCGATGAGAATGCAAAGACATCATATGAAAATTGAAAATGTCCACGCCGCTCATGTTTATACAGTTGTGCCCTGCACACTTAGAGCGTTAATTAAACAACGCGTTCGTTGGGTGCAAGGATTTCTTCAGAATTGTATAGATTACCGAGATTTAATTGGGAAAAGTAAATATGGAAATTTAGGATTATTTATTTTACCTATTAGTATTTTCTCAATCTTTGGTGCAATAATTTTTATGGGTTTAACTTTGTCAATTTTTGCAAGACAAATCATTGATAAAATTATTGAAATCCAAGCGATAGGTTTTTATAATACATTTGTCCATGCTCCAAAATTTGATTGGTTTTTTTATAACACAAATACAAATTCTTTTCTTATAACTTTCTTATTTGCGATAACAATATCGCTAATATTTATTGGCAAACGATTAGCAAGAGAATCAATTACTTTTCGTGATATCATAGTGTACTTATTATTCTATAGTTTCCTTGCGCCACTTTGGCTTACAAAAGCTGTATATAACACTATTTTTGCGAAAAACGTTAATTGGAAATAACAACAATGAAGTCATCTATCTTAAAAAAATATCTCTTTGTATTCGTGATTACGATGTTTATCTTTGGTACAGCTATTGCACTTAGTAATTATCTTAATAATAAGAGGGTCGAGCAAATTCAAGAGATTGAAAGCAAAATCGCAATTAATACTATTTCGCTTGAGACTCAATTTGATCTTTTGCAGCAAGTGCCATGCACTGATGCGGTGGAACGCATAACATTACCAACTGAATTAAATTCGCTTGCGGCGCATCTAACTACCGCAGAAAACAATCTTGGAATTAACAATCCAGATGTTATAAGTTTAAAACGCCAATATTCTTTACTTGAAATTAAAGACTATTTATTGATGCAAAAAATAGCCGCGCAATGTAAATTAAAAACCGTTTTTATTTTGTATTTTTATTCTAACGCAGGAAATTGTGCGGATTGCGTCAAAGAAGGATACGTCCTAACTTCACTTCGAGAGCAATTTCCAGCACTTCGTGTTTATTCATTCGATTACGACCTAGACCTTTCTGCGCTCAAAACACTTGAACAAATTTATAAATTAAATGGTACATTGCCTGTGCTTGTAATCAATAAAAAGGTTAAATACGGATATCAAAGCATGGAAGATATAATTAAGTTGGTACCTGAACTACAACCTAAAATAATAAAAGCTAAATAACTTATTAACTTTGGATTTAATACTCTAAAGTGGTATAATAATTTTATGAATCTCTTATCAACTACACCAATAAACAGTGAATTGCCAAGCTGGATTTTGGCACTTTTGCCAGTTTTAATTGTCGTCGTGATATGGAGTCTTTTTTGGAAAGGTTTAGCGCTTTGGCATTCTGGAAGACGCGGTAAACCAATTTGGTTTGTAGTTTTTTTGGTATTAAATACTGTCGGTATTTTAGAAATCATTTACCTGTTCTTTGTAATTAAGCTTAAGTTTTCAGAACTTTTTAATAAACAATCTATTTAAAACCATTGTTTTTCTTTCTGCGCTTTATTTTGGTGTAAAAACCATCAGAGGAAAGCTGATAAATTAATTTAGTATACTTCAAATTATTGGTGGGTAAAGACTTTTATTGAATGGGATGATCTTTTATCTTCTATGATATCCAGAATTTCTTCTTTGATGACCACCGTAACCACCGCGAGAATTCCCGCGAGATGAGTTACCAAATGGACGAGCATATCTAGATTGAAATGGCATTGCAGATCTTTCAAAAACTACTGCTCGAGCTGGTGGAAGTTCAGGCAGTTTAGAAAGTGGCAGTACGGATCTAATTAATCTCTCAATATCTCGGACGTCTCCTTTTTGATCTGGTGTTGCAAAAGAAATAGCATGGCCAGCTCCGCCTGCACGAGCTGTTCTGCCAATGCGGTGAACATAATCTCCTGAAGATTGAGGTAAGTCGTAATTTAACACAAGCTCTATGCCTTTAACATCAATTCCACGAGCAGCAATGTCTGTTGCTACTAATATTCTATACTTACCATTTTTGAATCCCTCAAGAGCTTCTTTTCTCTGACCAAGAGATCTATTTGAATGTAACTCTGCTGAAGAATATCCAAGTGAGCGTATTCCAGCGGCAATCTTTTTGGCGCCAAATTTCGTACGTGAAAATACTAATACTGAACCACGATATTCACCAAGTATTTTTTCTAAAAGTCTTGATTTATCGTGTTTCTGAACAAAGAAAAGTTCTTGAGTTACTCTTTCAACAGTTGTTCCAGGTGGTGCTATCTCTACACGAGTTGGAAGTTTCATATACTGCTTAGCCATCGTTACTATTTCATGCGGCATTGTTGCAGAGAATAGCATAGTTTGTCTTTCGTGCGGCAATACATTAAGAATTTGTTTTAATTGAGGAGCAAAACCCATATCCAACATACGATCCGCTTCATCTAAAACAAGCATGCTAACATTTTTAAGCGAGAGAGTTCTTTGCTGTAAATGATCTATTATCCTTCCTGGAGTTCCAATCACAATCTGTGGATTTCTATGTAGTGCCTGAATTTGACGTCCAATAGACTCACCTCCAATAAGCACTGCGCATCGTAAGCTAAGCATTACTCCCATCTTCTGTAATACATCATATACCTGATTAGCCAATTCACGTGTTGGAAGCACTATGAGACCTTTTTTGCCGCTTAAGGCAGCTTGTAGCACTGGAATACCAAACGCAAGAGTTTTTCCTGTACCAGTTTGAGCTATCCCAATTAAATCTTTCCCCTCTATTGCTTGTGGTATAGATTTTTCTTGAATCGGAGTCGGTACTGTCAATTTTAATTTGTCTATAACAGCAAGAAGGTTCGGCGCGATTCCGAGTCCATAAAAGCCTATTTTATTTGAAGTCATTTTTTAACGTTATTAGTCAAATTTAGTAAGATAGGTGCTCAAAATAGTGTGCACTTCGCCTACTGTTTTTCGAAGCAATTCTCTCTTTTTCCAGAGAGTATTGTTTTCAGAAAGTTCGTTACTTCTAATTTTATTCAAGTCTTTAATAGTGGCGTACCTGGCGTGACCCAAATCAACGTTAGAACGTACATTTACGTCTTCAATACCCTGATAAACCTGTTTTAGATAGTCGTATTTGCTCGCAATATTCAATTCGCGATTCAATTTGACGTCTTTGCGTAAACTTTTTGGAAGTTCTGGATTTGACTCTACAAATTTCACAAAACTATGAATAGCAACGTAAAAATCAAAGCCAGCTTGTGTTAGTTGGATTTTTTTTAATTTACTATCCAGGCTAGACTTAGTCTTTTTTGAAGATTCCATTTGCACTAACTTTACCAGATAATTGGTCGAGTGTCAATATCCTTAAGGATGAAATCTTTTTATATAAGCTTTAAAATTATGGCTATTATGTGCCTATAACTACTGGCATCTCAAGGGCGTCGTCATTAGCTGGAAGTCCAGATGGATTATCTTTCTTAAGAATTAGAGTCCCGTTTTTACTATAAGCATTTTTATCTGATGTAAAAGTTAAAGTCGCCTCAAATGATATAAAATCTGAAGTCATCCAATCACTTTTTGTCTGAGCAATACCCCGCCCAATTATGCGACCATTCCAATCGGTTAACATTACGGGGAAACTAGCCTCAAAAAACCACGAGCCTCTTGCTACTCCGGTAATAGTAAGCGGACTTTTGACTAGTTGATTCGGCATTGGTGAACTAATACGAATAAAATCATCCTTTGCAGTTGTACTTTGGACTTCTTCTGTAAAAGTTTTATCGCCATATCTACATTGTCTAGGATAACTTTCCGTTACTAATCCGCCGAACGTTATGCATTCCTTAAAACTATTTATAACAACTGATTGCCTAGCAACGCTTTTTGACCAAAGATAAACTCCTAAACCAAATAATAATATCAATATTCCAATAATTATAAATATATTTTTTCTCATAAGCTTATTATATCACCTTTTAATAAATGTTCCTTTGTTTAATTCTCCGAATGCAAGTTCAAGTTCTTCTTTTGTGTTCATAACAATTGGGCCGTGCCATGAAATTGGCTCTCCTATTGGCCTGCCTGCTAGAAGCAAGAAACGCACTGGTCCATTTAGTGCATATATTTTTATTGAATTTCCTGTTGATAAGAGTGTAACTGTCCCGGATTCAAGCGGACTAAGATGTGGGTCAA
>JAUXUB010000029.1 GCA_030680955.1 bacterium
TACAAAATTTGGGAGGGTAAATTTTGCTTTTTTATATAATCTTTATTGCTCTTAGTTTTGCCGAACGACTTCTTGGGTTTAATCTAATTTCTTCTTCGGTGGCTGTAATTGGTTTTTTTGTTAACAATTCCACTTTTTTACTTTGTTTCATCTCTTTAAAATAATTTTTTACAATCCTATCTTCAAGCGAGTGGAAAGATATAATTACTGCTCTGCCATCTCGATTCAAGATAAAATCTAAATTTTTAAGTAATTTTTCTAAATTACCAAGTTCATCATTTACGAATATTCTAAGCGCCTGAAAAGTTCTTGTTGCTGGATGAATTCTACCTTTTTCATAACTTCTAGGAACCGCCATCTTTATTACCTCAACTAATTGAAATGTATTTACTATTGGCTCCTTTGCCCTTTCTTCTATAATTTTTTTTGCAATTCTTCTAGAAAATCGTTCTTCACCAAATTTCCAAATAATATCTGCTAATTCTTTTTCGCTATATTTATTTACGACGTCATGTGCCATTAACTTCTGCACGATATCATATCTCATGTCTAATGGTTCATTTTTTTGAAAACTGAAGCCCCTATTAGAATTTTCAATTTGCGCCGATGAGAAACCAAGGTCTACTAACAATCCATCTGCCTTTCCCATTTCTTTTCTTTTTAAAATTTCCGGAATATTTGCGTAATTATCATTTTGCCAAACAATTTCGAATGTTGAATTTGGAATTTGGAATTTGGAATTTATTTCTGATTTTGTATTTTCTAAAATATTCTCGTCTAGGTCTACCGCCAAGTATTTTCCACTTGGCATCATTTTTTTTAAAATGGCAGTTGTGTGTCCTCCCCTATTTACAGTGCCATCGATAATAAATTGCCCTGGTTTTGGATCTAAATACTCTAATACTTCTTTTAAAAGAACTGGGGTGTGTGCCATAAATTTCTAATTTTTAATTACTCTAATTTTTAATCAAATTCCAATTACTAAAGCCCCAAATTTGGTTATTAAATAATTGGACATTAATTAGATTAATTAGAAATTAGTCTAATTAGAAATTCTTTCACGACATCATTGCCATTGCACTTTTAGCTATTGCCCAAAGCGTAATAACGCAGATAGACCAAATACTTACAAGCATTGAAATCTTGAAAGTTAATTTAGTAAATTCTAGAGTTATTGTTTTCAAATTTTTTCTACCAATTACGAATTCTTACAAATATACTAATTACGAATTAACGGTTCACTATTCCTTATTTGTATATTTGTACAATATTTGTAATTTGTAGCCTTATATACCCATCTCTCCCAAGCGTTCGGCTATTTCATCAGATGAACCTTCTGTCTTCTTTTTATATTCCTCCCAGCGCATATCATTCCAAATTTCTGCACGGCTAACGAGTCCCGCAACAATTACTTGCTTTTCTAAATTCGCATACTTGCGAAGATAATCTGGAATTAATATTCTGCCTTGTTTATCAATTTCAACGTCCACTGCTCCCGCAAGCATTAATCGCGAGAATGCACGCGAGTTTGCTTGTGAAAGCGGCAAAGCAGTAATCTTAGAAACTAACGCTTCCCAAGATTTAGGCGCGAACAAAAATAAACAATTATCTAATCCGCGTGTAACAATTGCGCCAGAAGAAAGTTCTTCGCGAAATTTCGCCGGCACCGCCATTCGACCTTTGATGTCCAAATTGTGTTTGTATTCTCCAAGTAACATATAAATTAAAAAGTTATCCCCTTTGGTGGTGCTTTATCCCCACTTTTATCCACAATTCCCCACAAGGTTAATAATATCCTCTTATTACCCCACCATACAATACCCACTTATCCACACTATGCTTTTATTTGATCACTTTACAAAAACCCATACAAACATTGAGGAATACGCTTGTAAATGCAACTATTTATTGCTAACATCAAAAAAGTTCCCGAATTACTCGCAAGGAGAAATAGCGATGGCGGACGATAAGAAACATGACCCAGAGCATACATGCGGACATCCTGATTTTTTACGCACATTACCCTGGCTTATCAAACAAAGAGAGGTTTTTACTCCAAAAGACTTAGCTGAATCTCATTGCGAATGTTGTGGTAGCGAACTTGTGATACGGCTTGGTTTTGAAAGTCACTGGAATGGAGTTAACGCCATCATAGAATGCCCTAACTGCTTCGAGCCAGAGCCAGAACGTATATTACGTTTCAAGTGATGATTTAAATGTTGGGAACGTCGCATGATTGTCATTAAAACTTAACTTGAAATTAATTAAAAATGTTGCTATGGTTAAAATAGTTGATAGTTGTTTAGAAGAGGAGAAACGATATGGTAGACGCAATACAACATGACGCCTGGAATAGATGTGGACACCCAGATATTTTAGACAAATGGCTGAGGCCTGATTCGCCCAATCCCGAGAGACAAACTTTTTCTTGTTCCATTAAAGATTTGGCTGAATCCCATTGCAAATGTTGCGGTGGTGAACTTGTCATAAGTATTGGTTTTAATCTTACTACTGCAGTTGGCGTTTGCGCTACAATTACGTGCCCAAAATGTTCAGAGGCATTAGATGAAGAATCAAAGATAAGAGAACGAGAGCTAAAGGCTACTGGCCAATCAATTACGGATAGATATTCGTTTCTGGAAAATTAAATCGAATTGCCATATATACGCCGCGCTTTCATGTGCGGCATTTTTATTTTAATATTAAACCATGAAACAAATCGCTATTTTGGGATATGGTCGCGAAGGTAAAGCTGTATTAAAATTTCTAAAAAAATCTTCAGATTATAAAGATTTGCATATTGAAGTTAGGGATAAAATAATTAGTAAGAATTATTTGAAGGGACTCAACAAGTTTGACACTATATATCGCTCCCCTGGAATTCCTTATATGCTTCTCGAAATACAACAAGCGAAACGAGCTGGCGTTTACCCTCCAAAATTTTCCAAAGGAAAACTTAGGAGGGTAAAAATTTCTAGCGCTACAGAATTATTTTTTGAGAATTGTCCCTGCCCGATTATTGGAATTACAGGAACTAAAGGAAAAAGTACCACATCTACATTAATCTATAAAATTTTGTATAATAGTGGGCGCGATGTTTACCCTCCAAAATTTTTTGGAAAAAAACTTGGGAGGGTATATCTTGCTGGCAATATCGGCAAACCTGCTATTGAAATTCTCCCAAAGCTTAAACACAATTCAATTGTAGTTTTTGAGCTTTCAAGTTTTCAACTACAGGGACTCCAATATTCGCCAAAAATTGCTGTTGTTCTTGGCTTATTCCCAGATCATTTGGATTCCCATAAAAACTTTAAAGAATATGCCGACGCCAAAGCAAATATTACCAGATGGCAAAAGAAAAGTGATGTTGCGTTTTACATTAATAACAATAGGTATGCCAAAGCAATTGCAAGTAAAAGCATTGGTAAAAAGCTAAGTGTAGACCACAACACCCCTTATTCGCGCGAATTAGAGAATAAGATACGAAATTTGATTCGATTGCCCGGGGAACATCAACTGAAGAATGCCATCGTCGCGGCTGTGGTTACGAAGTACTTAGGTGCAACTGACGAAACCATCTACAATACAATCGCTAAATTTAAAGGACTGCCGCACAGACTTCAACTTGTCCGAAACATCAAAGTAAAACCAAATAATATTAGTTCTAATGTTCTTGAGAACATGAGAACTAATATGTTTATAAATTTTTTTAATGATTCGGCGAGTACTAATCCACAAACCACGGTAGCGGCAATTAAAGCTTTTACAAATCCTATTATATTAATCGCTGGTGGAAAAGATAAAAATTTGGACTTCAAGCCACTTCGCAATGCGCTTAAACACTCCAACGTAAAAGCAATTGTACTTTATGGAGAAAATAAGAATAAAATTAAAAACGTACTAACTAATAACCTTCAACCTACCACCAACAATAAAATACCAATAAGGTTAACTAAAAAATTAAAGGATGCGGTCAATATTGCCTACTGTATTGCGTTAAAACTGGATACAGTTGTTGGTTGTGGGTTGTCGGTTGTTGGCTACACCATTCTCCTATCCCCTGCATCTGCTTCTTTTGATCAATTTAAAAATTATAAGGAAAGGGGTGATTATTTTAAGAAAATTGTGAAAAATCTAAAATAAAAAAGCAGCAAGCTATGCTGCTACTCAACTTTTTTATTTTTTTTCTTGGAATTCATGAGCTTCTTTAGCGCGTCATAGACCGGTCTTGAATTTTCTCGAAGTATTTTTTCCAACGATTGAGCTTCTTCCACTGCCATACTTCTAATAGAACTTGTTACCCCATTTCCGTAAAACTCCGGGGAAAGACGAATGATTTTTATATTTATATTTGGTTCAGACATATTACTTGCACCCATAATTTCGATTGTTTTCTCCATTCACTCCTCCTAATCTCGATTGAACTGCGACAAGAATAACAAACTAATATAATTTGTCAAATTTAATATTTATCTCATCCTAAGTCGCTAACAGCGCTGCGAATGCTTAAGGCAATAATGGTGATGAATTAAATCATGTAACTTATCATATGTACCATCAGCTAAATTATCAATAAAAATCTTATGTAATGCCTCTGCATCTTTTTTATATTTTTTTTCCAGCCTACTTTTATTTGTAAAATTATCAAGATATATTATTTGAATAGATAGTGTATCAAAATCTTCACTATCTGCATTGCAATTACGCTTGCCAAGTATTTCCAGCACTTTTTCCATTACGCTCTCCTCGAAAATCAATTTTACTATCTCAAACCTTATCAGGGTCCTTATAATTTGTCAAAAAAGATTAGTTTAAGGATTTAATGTTAAAATTAAAGTAATGCCAATCTATAAAACTAAAAATGAAGATTTTTTCAAAAAATGGTCGCCGGAAATGGCTTATGTTTTGGGATTTTTTGCGGCAGACGGCAATATGATCAAGAATAAACGTGGCGCACATTTTATAGAGTTTACCAACACTGAAAAAAATATTTTGACTAAGATAAAAAGAATCATTAAAACAGATCTTAAGATATCCGAACGTAAAAAGAAAATGCCAGGGAAAACTGTCTACAGGATACAAGTTGGTAGCAAGGAAATATATAATGACTTAATAAAATTAGGCATGACACCGAACAAAAGCAGGACAATAGTTTTGCCAAAAATACCAAAAAAATACTTTAGTCATTTTCTGCGGGGCTATTTCGATGGAGACGGATGTGTTAATGTTTGTAGTTATTATAAAACTGGTAGAAATATGTTATCTACAGTCATAAATTGTAATTTTGTATCTGGAAGTGATAAGTTGCTAAAAGCAATTAAGAATAGTTTAACAGATTTTGGCATAGTGAAGGGTGGATCTTTATGTTTTTGCAATCGTGGATACAGATTAGCTTTTTCAATTAATGACTCTTTTGCGCTTTATAATTTTATGTATAAAAACTCTAGTGATCTTTTTATGCCTAGAAAAAAGTTAATATTTGAAAAATATTTCAATAAAGAGTAGTATTAAGCATAATAAAGATAGCAGATAACGATTTATCTTAATTTTCAGTAATTTGCGCGGTGGTAGCTCAGCCTGGTAGAGCACTCGCCTGTCACGCGAGGGATCGCCGGTTCAAATCCGGTCCACCGCGCAAATTACTGAAACTCTAATAGTTCATTGTGAAAAATGACTGTAACTCAATTCAAAATCAACTTTTAAGTGATATTTTGTTATAATTAGATTATGAAAGAAGACGCATTGTTTTATGTGGGGCAAAAAGCATTCATTGAAAAGGATGGTAAGGTTCTTATTCTTTTTGACCCAATAGAGGGTCTTGATTTTCCTGGTGGCAAAATACAAGAAGGAGAAGCAAAAGACGGTGATGCTTCAAGTTTAATTCTTCCGCTTCAAAGAGAAGTTAGAGAGGAGACGGGACTTGAAATAGAAGTTTTTAATCCATTCGCTGTTTGGTATCACGAAATGCCTAAAGGACATAGAAACTATCCGAAAATGGTTTATCTTGTGGCGTTTAGATCTAGGTATGTTTCTGGTGAACTTACGTTAAGCGACGAACATAATAATTTTAGATGGGTAGATAAAAATGATTATAAGGAAATTGATGACGGTAGTGATTATTTTGATGTTTTGGAAAAATACTTTAATTCTTAAAAAAGATTGGGCATATAAATACTATCTTGATTCCCATATATTTGAGTTCCGATAGCTTCCATCATACAAATAACATATCTCTGTTCAGAATTGGAATATTAACAAATGAACGAGCAAGATATCTTAAATTTAGTAAAAAGGGATGGGTGGATGATGTCTGTTTTGCAAGAGGCGGAAAAACTTCATTTACCTGATTGGATGATAGGAGCTGGTTTTTTGCGGAATAAAGTGTGGGACTATTTACACGGAATAAAAAGGGGTATTTCAGACACACGGGATATTGACTTGATTTATTTTGATGCCAAAAATCAAAACGAGAAAGCAGATCAAGAACTTTCAAGACAGATGAAAGGAAAACTTGGTTTAGAATGGGAAATTGTAAATCAGGCATATACTTATAAATGGCACAAGAAAAAAACTCCATATAAAGATTCTACCGAGGCACTTTCTAAGTGGCCTGAGACTTCGACGTGCGTGGCTGTTACACTCAAAAACAGTGAACCCAAGATTATTGCTCCTCATGGTATCGCTGATTTGGTGAATTTAATTATCAGACCAAGTCCGAGTGCAAAAACAAATCCAGATGCTTTCAATAAAAGATACCGAAGTAAGATGTGGTTAGAAAAATGGCCAAAACTTAAGATTGTTACTGAGTAGCGTTTAAAGATCTAGCATAATAATATATTCTTGATTCTCTTGAATTTTAGTTTCAATAATATCTAATACATTACGAAAAAATAACCATTGATTGATTCGAAATTAAGGATTTTTATGCTATCATTAAATATGATAGTAGTACTAAATTTTGGCAGTCAATTTGCGCATCTCATTGCTCGAAGAGTCAGGGATCTCGGTGTAAAAGCCGAGATTTTGCCTTTTAATACTCCGGCTTCAAAAATAAAAGAACTTAATCCTGACGGCATTATCTTTTCGGGCGGCCCTGCGTCCGCATTAGAAAAAGGTAGTCCACGTCCAGACAAAAAAGTTTTTGATTTGAATATACCCATCCTCGGTATCTGTTACGGCCATCAAGTGATGGCGCAGATGCTGGGCGGTAAAGTTAGAAAAGGTGTGCATCGCGAATTTGGTAAAGAGATACTTGTCTTGAAAAAACGAATAGGTATTTTTAAAGACCTTTCACCAAGGGAATTAGTTTGGTTCTCTCACGGCGATCAAGTCTCAAAACTTCCAAAGGATTTTGTCGCAACGGCTTCTACATCAAGCTGTAAGTACGCTGCCTATCAACACAATAATAAAGACTTGTACGCCATCCAATTTCACCCAGAAGTAACTCACACCCAAAAAGGAATAAAGATTCTATCAAATTTCATTTTTAATATCTGCAAAGCACCGAAAGACTGGAGGATAGATTCTGTTGCAAAAAACATTATTGCTGAACTTAAGGATAAAATCGGCAAAGATCACATCATTATTGGGATTTCAGGAGGAGTTGATTCATTAGTAGCTGGAACATTACTTTACAAAGCTGTTGGCAAACAACTCCATGCAGTTTTTGTGGACACTGGCTTGCTTCGAAAAAATGAGGTAAGAGATGTAGCGACACTCTTGCGCAAGAGGCAATTTGATTTACACATAGTAGACGCCTCAAAAGCATTTCTTAGTGAGCTTAAAGGAGTAACGGACCCTGAAGAGAAGAGGAAAATCATCGGTCACACCTTTATAGAAATATTTGAAGAAACGATTAATAATAAACTTAAAAAATATCCCATTAAATATTTTGCTCAAGGAACTATTTACCCAGACCGTATTGAATCGGCAGAAGCCTCAAGCCACGCTTCAAAAATAAAAAGTCATCATAACCTGACTCTTCCGGAGAAGTTTGGGTTTCAAATCGTGGAGCCGATAAGAGATTTATATAAGGACGAAGTGAGAAAGTTGGGAGAGGTTTTAAACCTACCAAAAGAAATGCTCTCTAGACATCCATTCCCCGGACCCGGACTTGCTGTGCGTATTGTGGGGGAAATTACACCAGAGAGACTCCATATTCTTCGTGAAGCGGATGCAGTATTTATTGAAGAGTTGGAGAAAGCAAAAGAATACGAAAAAATCTGGCAAGCTTTTGCGGTGCTTCTTCCACTAAAGACCGTTGGTGTTATGGGCGACGAGCGAACATACGAATACATGCTTGCGCTTCGAGCAGTGGATTCAGTTGATGGTATGAGCGCGGATTGGCATAAAATGCCACCTGAATTATTAGAGAAAATATCAAGTTCGATTATAGGTAAAGTCAGAGGAATAAATAGAGTGCTTTATGACATCACGCAAAAGCCACCTGCGACTATTGAATATGAGTAACTTAAGATTAGTTTTAAAAATACCACATTTTTTAGTTACTATTGACATATGGACTTATATTAGTTATACTATTAGACAGTAAATCGTTATTTGAAATTTGTCTCAGTAACACCAAGTATTTAATAAACTTTGAGTATTTAGTGTTGCTGAGACAGCGGCCATCCAAAGAATAATTCCTTGGATGCACTCTGAGACAGAGGAGATACAATGGCAACCAGAATATCCATCACCAATTCAGTCTGGACCGCGATCACGGCGGCGGAACGAGCACTCGAACACTGGTTCAACTACACATCCGATCTCACCGTGATCAGGGTCGATGTTTGCGCGCCGGACCCCTTCGCTCCAAGCAGGAGAGACTGCTACGTCACCCTTCACTTCAGGAAGGGGCCGGGACGACTCTTCGGATCGTTTCAGGCTTGGGTTCTACTGCGGGGAGACGGAAGCATTCAGAATTTCGGGGAACAATGGAGTCCCGAACGCCTAAGAATCATCTCGACTGGTCGAACAGGCCCAGGTAGCGGTCAAGCTTACCGCTTCGAGAACTGGACGATGAGCGATGATCCGGACTCAGAAGCTGATACCGCTTGGGCCGAAGCGGACAAACGCCGGATTCAATACAACACAGTATCTGCTTAACACACGTCGCCCGCCATGTCCTTTGGACCTCTGGCGGGCTTCTTCTTTTTAAGAATTCTAGAGAACAAAATAATTGTTGCCAAGGCAGTAAATTTTTCAATATTATTTTAATAACATACCACCTTTGAGTTCTATTTGCTATAATTTACTCATGAAAGTTCTTATTGTTGGAAGCGGCGGAAGAGAACATGCACTTGCTTGGAAATTAAAGCAATCCAAAAAAGTCACGCAAATTTTTATTGCACCGGGAAATGCCGGGACCGCTTCTTGTGGTCAAAACATTGAAATTAGAACATCCTCTGAAATTATTGATTGGTTAAAACAAAACAAAGTTGATTTGGTAGTCATTGGTCCAGATAATTATTTAGCCGAAGGACTTGCTGACTCGATACAAAAAATAGGAGTACCAGTTTTTGGTCCAACAAAAGCTGCTTCTGAAATAGAGTGGTCAAAATCATATGCAAAACAGTTTATGAAAGATGTAGGAATACCATCTGCAACATACAGAGTGTTTGAGAATGAAGAGGATGCTTTATTATATGTTAAAACACAATCATGTCCACTTGTAATAAAAGCTGACGGTCTCGCATCTGGTAAGGGTGTTGTTATTGCAAAAACACTAGAAGAAGCCGCGTCTACCATTCATAACATCATGAATAAAAAAATATATGGCGTATCTGGTAATAAAATTGTAATTGAAGAATATTTAGAAGGATTTGAAATATCAGTACATGCTTTTTGTGACGGAGAAAATGCAATTTTGTTTCCAGCTTCAAAAGACCACAAAAGGATTTTTGATGGTGATACTGGTCCAATGACTGGCGGAATGGGAACAATTGCCCCCGTGCCAGGGATTTCGGATGAGGATATGATGCTTATTCGAGATAGAATCGTATTGCCGACACTTGCGGGACTAAAGAAACGCAATAGACCTTTCCGTGGAGTATTGTTTCCAGGCATAATGCTCACCAAAGACGGCCCTAAAGTTATTGAATTTAATGCAAGGTTTGGCGATCCAGAGACGCAATCTTATATGAGAATTCTTAAAAGTGACTTATTTGATGTTTTATACGCATGCGCAAAAGGATCACTTAAGAACGTAGATGTAAAATGGAACTCGGGTTTTGCCTGCTGTATTGTGCTCGCTTCTGCCGATTACCCTGGCTCATATAAAAAAGGCTTGCCTATAAAAATTCCGGCTGATTCAAAAGAAATTGTGGTTTTTCATGCTGGCACGACCATTCATGAAAATCAGTTAGTAACAAACGGTGGCAGAGTTTTAGGAATAACTACAGTGGACGAAACACTAAAACAGGCATTAGGGCTGGCATATAGCTCTATAAGTTACGATATTTTTCCTGGCGTTCAATATCGCAAAGATATTGGAATTGTTTCTATTGAAAAATGATGATAGAGTATGCTTAGATTTATTAAATTGGAGAAATCGCATGAGAGTATATCTTTTTTTACTACCAATAGCAGAAATGGGAGAGGAAACAATTTATTCGTCTCTACCGTTACACTGTACCCTGATGCCATGGTTTAAAGTAAATGCCACACCAGAAGAACTAGTTAAGAAAGTAAGTCCGGTTTTCAAACAATGTGGTTTTATTAAATTAGTATCCACTGCTCCAGCATTCTTTGGAAAGAAAAAAGACATCCAAGTACATAAATTAGCGCCAAATCCACCGCTTAAGAATCTACATCTAGATTTGTGGAAAATTTTAAACAAGATAGGTGTGGAGTATATTGACACTTCATATATCGCAAATAACTATATTCCACACGTGACAACTAAAGGTAGATCTGCATTTCGTTCTGGTAGGCGACATACAATTAATAGCGTATCTCTGGTTGAGGCGCTAGATTCTAAAAAACTCTCCCCAAAAAAGTTAGTTGCTAGAATTTCACTCCTTTAAACAAAATCCAGATTTTTGTGTCCGTTTTTTGTTGATAAAATAATTAGCTTGTGTTATCTTATTTATAGAAAATAATAAATTAAGGAGTGGGGCTAATGACTAAAAGAGAAAAGATTGTAAAGTTGCGGAACAAGAGAGATGTACTATGGAAAAAATATTGTCATCTACCAAGGAGAGACTCATTCTCTGCATTACATATATCTGGTCAGCTAAATAAAGTCCAACAAAAACTTGATAAACTAGAGGGTGATAAACGCTCTAAAAGATATTATCCAGAAATCAATGTTGAAGTATTTTAAAATTTTTTAGCGGTAATTTACCGCTATTTTTATTTTTTATTAAATAACTGGGAAATGCGATTATTAGAAGAATCTAGAATATAAGCTCATCCGATGATCTGAAGAAAAAAGTGCACTAATATTTGGGTCGTCAGATGAGAGGAATAAAAAAATAACTAAAACATAAAGATCAATCAATCAAACCTAATTGACGGAATGCGGCTTCATAAATTCCAATGGAACGCACGGCGGCGGCGTGCGGTAATTCATAACCAGCTTCGTGTACTATTTGATTTCTTATTTTGTGAACCATCCAGATGTCGTCTAAATTTCCTATTTGCGCTGAAGTAAGTTGCTTAAGTCTTTCGCTCATAGTTTCGCCCTTATAGCCGGACAATTTTAATATTTCATCAAGTACCTTATCGGCCTCAATTATTGCGAGCTTTCTTCTCCCTGGGTCACCGGACTCTAGATCCGCACAAATTTGTTTCCAAATTTTAACTGTGCGATGTTTTGATATTCCTTCGCCCCTTAATATCTCTCGATATTTTTTAACCTTCATTGAGACATAATTTAGCTTTATCACAAGAATTACAATTCCCGTAAAAAGCAAAATGGAAATAATAGCCGATACAAATTGAATAGTTGCCATATATGGGTCTAAAAATCCAAATATTGGATTATTATTTTGTGTAAATTGGGCAAAATAAGGCATATTAGTTAATCATAATTATCAATTTATAATTCACAATTTTCATTTAATGATTAATTTTGCAATTTTCAAACAGTTTGATACTTTATACATTGCAAATTAAATGTAAATTGATTATTGAACATTGAAAATCAAACTAGGTTTGCATGAATTCTCTCGTAAAAAGTTCCTATTCCCAAAATATCTGCTTCTCCAAAATATTTGCCAATAAGCTGAAAGCCGATGGGGAGTGAGGTGTGAGGTGTAGAATGCGAGGTGTGAGGTGTAACAGGTGAGGACATTCCATTATTATTCAAAGTCGAATGCACTGGTATTGAAATGGCCGGTAAACCAGCGAGATTTACTGGTATTGTGAAAATATCTGATAGATACATCTGAAGTGGGTCTTTAGTTTTTTCTCCGATTTTAAAAGCAGTGGTTGGAGCAACAGGACTAAAAATTACATCTACTTCCTCAAATGCCCTGTCAAAATCCTCCTTAATCAATCTTCGTATTTTTTGAGCTTTGGCATAATAGGCATCATAGTAGCCAGAAGATAATACATATGTTCCAAGCATTATTCTTCTTCGGACTTCGGCGCCAAAACCTTCCCCTCTTGTCTTAAAATATATATTAGTAAGTGCAGAATTATTTACACTGCCCGTGCTTGCCCGACCAGTTGTCATATCTCCTCGTGAATAGCGAACTCCATCAAATCTTGAAAAGTTTGAACTAACTTCTGCAGGCATTATTATATAATAGGCTGAGAGCGCATATTTGCTGTGAGGCAAACTAATTTCTTTAAATTCTATCCCTAAGCTTTCGAGAGACTTTCTAGCCTCGTCTAGCGCAGATTGAACTTCATGAGCTAAACCTCCAACAAAATATTCTCTTGGAACCCCAATCTTTAATGTTTTTATTTTCTCTAATTTTGGATTTAATAAATCATCCGAATATGCATAATCCACACTTGTTGCATCAAATTCATCTTTTCCTTTTATGGCATTAAAAAGTATTGCGGCATCTTCCACTGTTTTTGTAAGTGGCCCAATTTGATCAAGAGATGATGCCATAGCCATCAGACCATAGCGGGATACTGTCCCATAAGTTGGTTTTAGCCCGACTACTCCACAAAAAGATGCTGGTTCGCGAATTGAACCACCAGTATCAGACCCAAGGGCGCCTATAGCCATATTTCCTGCAATTGATGCGGCGGAACCACCAGAGGAGCCCCCTGGTACGCGACCTAAATCATGTGGATTTTTAGTAATCTGAAATCCAGAATTCTCTGTTGAAGATCCACAGGCAAACTCATCCATGTTAGTTTTTCCTAAAAATATGGCATTAGAATTCTTTAATTTTTTAATAACAGTAGCATCATATGCGGCTGAGTAATGTTTTAAAATTTTTGAGGCTGCGGTTGCTCTAAAGCCTTCTATTAATATATTATCTTTTATTGCAAGTGGAACACCGGCTAGATTACCAAACTCCTCGCCTCCTGCGATACCACGATCAATATTATTAGCTTGGAGTAACGCTTTATCTTTATGCAAAGAAAGATAAGCTCCTATTTTTTTATCATGCTCTTCAATATAATCAAAAAACTCCTTTATAATTTCAAAGGTGGAAAACTGCTTACTTATTAATCCTTCGTGGAAAGATTTTATGGTTAAGCCGTGTAGAATGAGCATATTTAAATAAATTTTCAATTTATAATGTTCAATTTACATTTAATTTCCAATGCGTTAATTTTTAAACTTTTGTAAATTGGTAATTTAAGCATTAAATGAAAATTGTAAATTGGTAATTGTAAATTTGAATGATTAGTCATTAAACACACTTGGTACCTTAAGGTATCCATCTTCTTTTTCTGGAAATTGATCTTTCCCTTTGCCAGTGTCTTCGGTACGCTCTGGCTCGTCAATTCTTATAGAATTCATTAAATCAGTCCCACCAGTTAATGGTTTTATGCCATCGGTATTAACTTCCTTCAGTTCATTAAAATAGTTTAAAATCTCTCCCAAATCATGCTCTAGCTTCGTTATTTCCTTATCACTCACTTCAAGTCTAGATAATTCTGCTAAATGCTCTATTTCTTTTTTGGTAATATTGAACATAGTTTAGGAATCTTACTTATAGATGTCTTTTCGATGCCCAATTGTTGCAAAAAGTGCCAAATCTTCAGAAATAAAAATAAAAAGAACTCGGTAGCGCCGTGTAATCCGAAAGGAAAAAGAAAGTTCATGTTCTCTCAGTTTCTTGATGTGTAATCGTGAATCACGCCAATTTACTTTAAATAATTTTTCTTGTTTGTAAAAAATACGTTGAGCTTCCAAAGGAAGCTTTTTAAACTGTTTCGAAAATTCATCCGCATATACCACCTTCATAGCTTGTATGTGGTGTGATTACTTTCCCAATCTTTGAGCGCTTTGTTAAAAGAAGATCTTAACTGTTTGGAATTTTTATATTCACCAAAAGATTCATTGGGAATTTCGGATGAGATTTCTTCTAACACACGTCGCGCAAGCTCTGGTAACGAAAGACCATAGCGAAGCGCGATTTTACTTAGTCTTTCTTTTTCAATTTTTGGAATATTAACTGTAACGATACTCATATCCCATATGATAGCATATTGATGTATCTCGTCAAACAAAGATTGCCTCATTTATGAGTGTTTATATAAAAAAATATATATCAAATACAATACCATCAAAACTTTACTTGGTTGCATTATGCATTGCTTTAACTTCTATGGATGATTTTTTATCCATTCTTGAGGGCAGCTTTTGTGCGTGGGCCTGTTGCCCCATATCCGCTAGTTCCAGGACTTCCCGAACATACACTTATTTTGGCACATTGGAATTTCTCTAGAGAAACACGAGTAATAGAACCAAAATAATTTGTGACAGCTCTATCTTGTGGAAAATATCCTTTTTGTTTCAAGAATTCCTGAAGAGATTTAACATCATCGCCAACACTTCCAACCGTTAGCCATCTGGTAATAGTTATGCCTAATAATGGTTGAGGCTTGGTAGTTGGGGTGGTCAGTTGTGTGAGCGTTGGTCCGTTAGTTGGCAAAGGAATTGGTGTAGAGATTGATAGTAGCGCTGGTTTTATAGCGCGGAGTGTGATAATTTCAGCTTCTGTGCTTTTACCAAGATAAGAAGACCCGGTCGCCGGCAGTGAATAATTTATAGTTTGGTCAAAGGCGAAAATTGCATAGTAATATGTTTTTCCTTGTTGAATTTTGGTATCTGTAAACTCCGCTCCTTTGCCTTCATAGATTTTAGTACCATCGGTTACTGATATTGGAGATGACCCTTCCTTCTTTGTGAGGACAACTCTTACAAAGTCGACGTCTATTGGATTAAACCAGTTCAATAAAATTTGATCTGGACCTCCAAAAATTCGGAGGTTGCTTGGTTTTGCAGGAGGAGTTTTATCTAAAGCATTCCCACTCCCTACTCCTACTGTGCTTAATTTTGGAAGTGTTAATTGAACAATTATGTTAGAAAGTGCAGAAATATTAGGGGTTGGTGCGGAGTCTTGTGATTTAATGCCTATATAATACCTTGTGCCAGGCAAAAGTCCTGGAAGTGTGTAAGATTGATTTATTCCTTGAATAACTGGGGTCGGCTCTCCAGATGCTTGACTTGCTACTCCCCAATTAGATGCAGTAATCGGTGAAATACTATATCTAATATCGTAAGATGCTGTTTGTCCGCCTAATGGCAAATCTACTGGCGAAATCCACGAGAGTATCATTGAGGTCTGTGTGACACTTCCTACAGAAAAATTGGATATGGTATTTGGTGCTTGGGTGTCTGGTAGAGATAATGTTGTAAATGTTCTGCCTAAAGATACAGCAATGTTTCCCCCGCTATCGACAGATGCAACTCTAAGATTATAAGTGGTATTTGGAACAAGATATGGAATAGTCATCGTATGAGTTGTGATGAGCGTTGGGTTAGATGGCAAGGTATTGGAGAATGAGCCATCCATACTATATCCCGCCTGACTTGTTGCTGGTTCATCTGTTGTCCATGTTATAGTGGCACTGTTAGTAGTTATATTAGATGAAGCAATATTAGAGAGAATTGGAGCAGTGATGTCTGTAAGATCTTCCACTGACACGTCGTCAATCCACAACGTACCAGAACCATATAAGCTCGCTTCAAACCGAAGATACTCCGCATTTAACGGAGCATCAACTTGAACCGACACTAAAGTCCAGTCATTACTACCAGTAATAATTGCGGAACTCCCGCCATTTTTATTAATATAGGTTTGTGAATCTGGGCCCCAAAAATTCACGTTAAGCTCAGCGTGCTGTGTTACATTTTGAGTTTTAAGCCACAAAGAAACTACATATTTATGCCCGGCTATAACAGGAATTTTTTCATTTTTATTTAGCCACTGAGACAGAGTGCCTAATTCTTTTATTGAAACTATTTTTAGTGAGTTCTTGCCAGTACGAAACATCTGCGCATCCCATGAAAACCCACCAGTAATGCATGTATCTGGGTAGGTGAAATAATCAACGCACGGATCACTTTCAAAACTATAGTTAGGCGCAAGATTTATGGACCCAGCGCGTACATCATTGCCTATAAAGATAGAGACAACCACAATTATATATATGTATTTTTTTCTACGCATTGAATTACTTACAACCTAATTACCATTCTATTATAGCATAGTCTCCCATACGAAAGTGGCAGATTGCCACTTCCGACCCATCCCCTCGCAATTGTCGCATGTGAAAACTTGATTTGTGCTCCCGATGTGAATAATGAGACTTACTTTATTGCGCGGATGAGCCCCGTCCTTTTGCAAAATTTGCCACGATATTTTGGGTTGTGATGCATTCAAAGCGAGCGTTTGGATATGCTGTTTTGAACGAACTGGGCGCGGTAGTGGTTTCTTTCCATTTGCATTCATAAGCAAATATCTCTTTGCCTGAATGTATTGATTCAACAAAATCTATTTCGGCTCCCTGTCTGTTCCTCCAAAAATGAATAGTGCTTGAACGCATATTATAGGCACGCTCTTTTATTTTTTCAGCAATAAAGAAATTTTCAAATATCGCCCCTTTGTCTGGCCGAATATCTATGGGGTCAGTGTTGCCAATAAGCGCATTTCTTATTCCAACATCATAAAAATATATTTTATGACTCTTATTAATTTCTTTTGTTTTATTGGTATACAGTGGTGTTAAGCGGAAAACAATAAACGCCTGCTCAAGAAGATTTACATAATTATATATCGTCTCTCTGCTCACACCAACTTCTTTAGCGAGTTCTGTATACGATATCTCACTTCCTACACGCAAGGCGAGAAGTTTTACTAATTTTTCAAAAGCAAATGAGTTACGTATATCTCCAAATAAAAATAAATCTTTAAACAAATAATCCACTGATAATTCTTTTATAAGAGTCGCTTTTTCTTCTCTGGATGTGGCATTGACTATTGCTGGATACATGCCAAATGTTAGATAGGAATCAAGTTCCTTGTTCACCTGGATTTTTCCATACGCATCAACTGCTTCTTTAATAGATAGTGGATACAAATAAAACTTACGATTTCTACCGGTCAGTGGCTCATTTAATTTATTGGCTAATTCAAAAGAAGAAGATCCTGTAGCAATAACACGCGCCGATTCAATATTATCTGCAATCAACTTAAGTGTAATACCAATATCTTTAACCCTTTGCGCTTCGTCAATAACCACCAATTCATACCCAGACACAAGTTCCGAAAGTTCTTTAGCTGATCTGTGCTCAAGTAACATAGCTTCTTTGGGGTCATCTCCTTGCAAATATAATGCATGAGAAAACTTTGCCATAATAGACTTTATTAAAGTAGTTTTACCAACCTGCCTAGCACCATAGAGTATTAATATAGGTTTTTTGCCTATATTCTCATAGAGTTGATCAAATATTATTCTAGTATAATTCATCCCGTTAGAAGCAGATCGCGATTATATAATGCGATTTATGCTTATTAAATAATTATCTCAACTTATATTATATGATTTCTTTATATATTAATTCTAGGCGATCGCGGCTTCTAACGGGATTCATATGTATAGTATACTAAAAATATACTCAAAATAGCAAGTATACCTGTGTTTTGTATAGTATTACAAATTGCTACTAAACAAGCAATTTGTAAACCATCATAAAAACCCATATAAAACAGGCGTTATCCTTGATTATTTTTTTTCTAAAATGAGAGGCTTTGACGAACATCAGAGATGTATAATCCCAACTAATGATCATGACAGAGCGACTAATAGCAATTATAATATATTTTTGTGGTTTCATAGGGAATCTCACGTCGCTTCGCTCCCACAAAACCATCCGCCTACTAACGGACTCGCTTATGTTGTTCAAACTCTGAAGTATTTATACCGAGCTTACCGAAGTATTGTAGGCTAAAAATTTTATTCTAAAATCTAATCTTTTCAATGATGCGACTTAGACATCAACTTGCGAAGTTCCGATCATTTTAATATAGATTGATAGTTTTTGAGCAAAAAGATAACCTCTTTTCGCAAATGAACCTTGACCCAGGCTTTTTCTTTTTCGCCCGGTAAAAACTCAGCCAGTCCATGCAAGATTTCGTTGTCATTAACCACTTCGACAACGGGGATGCAATCAGCCATATATTCTTTGATGGTCTTTCCAGTTCGAGCTTTGATCACATCGGCATTTATATCCCAATGATTTACGCCAAAGAACCAGATATCATAAATATCACGCATGGCTGTTTCACTTCGAGTAGTGAGAGCCGCGAGTTTACTAGCAAAGAGATAATCTTTCGAACCCACAAGCATAGAAATTCCAAGATATTCTTTCACTTCATAGTGTTCTTTAAGGTTCGACATAAGCATCCTAATATTTATTTCAACCTTGACGTTGTGATCAGTGTCGCCATAGGAGAGTAGAAAAAAAATAGTATTTCGTTTTATATAATTATCTTTAATTTCTCCATATTTTACTAACATACTCTGGATTCTTTTGTACACCAATTTTTGAGTTTCCTCGTCGGTGGTGAACAAATCAAAGTCCAAATCAACCGAAAACCTTGTTAGACCATAGAAAAAGTACGCACAGGTGCCGCCCTTAAACCCAATAAGAGAGGAGATGGAAGTATCCAAATAAATATCTCGGAGAATCTGCCCCATTATGAGCTGATGTTTTTCACGATTTAGCATAATTTTTTTGATACTTATTTAATCGCACGATTAATTGCTTATTATCATAAATTTTTACAAGCTCTGCGCATAGTTCCCAGTTAATGGGTCGTAAATTATCGAAGTAAGATTTAGGAGACAAGTAGATGGTGTCTAGGAATGCTCTCTCTGGTGTAGCTATGCTGTAATTCTTTTCATTTTTAATACCAACTGCGCTGTAGAGAACACTGTCTTTTAGTTTTCTAAAAATAATCGTTTTATCACCAATCTTTTTTGTAGTTGGGTAGGGACCAGCTACAAAAATAGAACCATGGTGTTGAAAAATAATTCCGGCTTCTCGAAGCACCGTTTCAAAACTAATATAAGATGGAGTATAGATGCTAGTAGCCAATTCTTTGACATCGTACTCCTTATTTTTTGCAAATACACCACGAGTTAAACGGATTAATGATCCTTGTTTAGCATAGTATTTGATCTTTGAGAGAAGACTCTCAGTGTTCGTTTCCTGCCAAATCAAAGCAATATCCTTTATAGTCAGGATTGTCTTGGGAGATTCATATAATTTAGCAATAAGGTTGTCAGTAGCCATAATCAATATGTTTTATGGAAGGGTGATATTTCCACCTCTCCATTATATATTGTCGATATATATCAATCAAGTATACCTGTGTTTTGTATAGTATTACAAATTGCTCTTTCAAGATCAATTTGTAAAACATCGTTAAAACCCTTATAAAATATGCTCTATTATTCATTATTGCTTTTCTTAAATAAGAAGTGTTGATGAACTATAGTGATGTATAGTTCCATCTGATGTCGGCTCTAATATAGCGAATATAATCTACTTAGTTGCGTTATAAATTGCTTTTATTTCGGTGGCGGAAAGGGCACGGTTGTAGATGCGAAAGTCGTCTATAAGACCATCAAATACCTCTCCATCCCATTCAACGGTATTACCAATATGATATTTAGTTATGCCTCCTAATGTATGGGAGAAAAATTGTTGTGTGCCAACATTTGCCCCTACTGGATTTAGGTATGAAGCACTTGCTTGCGCTCCATCAATATAAAATTTGTTACCTGATGTATCTGAAGTATAAGCAAGTAAATGCCATAGAGATTGAGTTGCGTTTGGAATTGACACTGTGGCATTAAGTGTTGGGGAGCAATTTACATCACCTGCCCATATTTCAAAATTTCCATTATGAACTGCGAGCTCAAACGGATATTCACAAACACCAGCTGATCCTGACCCAGCTCCAAACCATGCGTGAAAGTTATTATCTCCTGAAGCAAATGCTGGTTTAACCCATGCCATAATAGTGCCACTAGTTAACGGATCAAACATATCAGATGGACCAACGTCTACATATCCATTTAGACCATTAAACAAGAGCGCTCCCTCAATCTTTCCAGTTGTCGGCGTAGCGTTAGTGGATGTGCCATTTCTATCATACCCGGATGAATCAATAGTATTCCCATCTAGATTCCAATAGCCAACTAAACCTCTGTGGAAATTTGCGAGAGCAAGTTTACTTGCTGAACCTATTTCATATAAACCTGGGTCTGGGCCTCCATCTTTATTCATATAGGGAGCAAGTTTTTCAGATTCAAATAATGCAGTTATTTTAAAAGATGGTCCGGTTATATAGGCATAATATTGTCCGGTTGAAGTTGTATTTACTGGATCTATTGGAAGCGTAGATAAAGGAGAGCCGATTGAGAGTTTAGTGAAATCTACTGGTATCCAGCCATTACTATCAACTTTTCTTAGGTTTGCGACGGTTACACAACGATAAAACCAAGTTGCAGGTAAGACAGGAAGGCCAAGATTAGAACAAGTGGAGTCAGTGTCTGGAATGGATACAGATACATAATTAGTCGTGCCTAATGACTTTTCTTCAAACGCGACAAGGTCTAGAGCGCCACGAACTACCATAAGGTCTGAAATGCGATTAGAATCTTTAGCTTGTCTATTATATTCAAGAGGATTTAAAACCCAAATTATAGCAACAGCTAAAATAGCTAATATTCCTATTACTATTAGGAGTTCGAGAAGGGTAAAACCACTTATTTTTTTATCCACAGGTTTTTTATTTGACATATACTAGGTATTTGGTACACTATAATCAATACTTACGAAAAAGACCCCTATGCGATTCTGTCCGCATCGGGGGCTTTTTTTTGGATTTGCTCTAAAATTGATTTTTGATCATTTAGATATGCAATGGAAGCACCTGTTCTTTTAAGAAGGATCGAACAGAAATCTTTTGTATGGGGGGACAATATTGTTTTTAATTTTCCGCGATCTTTTAAAAACTTTATCAAACCAGCATAGTCGCCATCACTTGAAACAATAATTGCGGCATTAAATTTATTTTCGTAGGTATCTCGCACTGCTTCCAAAACAAGGTCAGCGTCACAGTTTCCTTTTGGTTTTCCATTTCCATCATAAATCACTTCTTTAAATATCAAAGTAAATCCGCACTCTTGAAGATGGGTATATAAGTCCTTATATCTTGGTATTAATCCGATAAAAACATAAGCATTTTTTACGCCATATTTTTCCTTGAGCCAAACTCTAAATCTTTTATAATCAAGTTTCCATCCGAGACCTATAATCCCTCTATGTAAATTTGCCCCATCTATGTAAGCGAAATTATTTTCAAATTTTCTCATAGAGAAATCATAACATTATTTTATTCTATGTTCTAAATTCCACATTCCAATCTCACTTTGTCGCGTTGTACATTGCTTTAACTTCTATAGCTGTGAGTGCGCGATTGTACATTTTAATAGAAGTGGTGCTGGGTGAAGCCTCTACGGTTGGAATTTGGCGAAAAGAAAATCATTTTTTTAACTTATATTTATAATACTAGATTCCTCCCGTTAGAAGCAGATCGCGGAGGCAAAAATAATATTTACTGACCCGATGAGAAAAAATCATGAGGACTTAATTTTGATGAAGTCCGATGTCCGGAGACAACTGCATCAATATTTGGGACATCGGACTTCACGAATCATCAGGTCAGAGGTAAAAAATCATGAGGACTTAATTTTGATGAAGTCGGGTGTCTGGTAAAATGGAGCGGGAACTTAATGCTATGAAGTCGGATGATGTACAGGGGTTTTAATAATAAAGCAATGCGGACTAATGCTGTGACATCCGACTACCTAAACACAGAAAATCAATATTTGGGTAGTCGGATGTCGGGGACATTGGACCTCATTGGACATCGGACTTCGCTGGTCATCAGATTAGTAAACACCATAAAAATAATATTATGACATCCGACTACTGGGGAAAAACACTAATACCGGCTCATCCGGTAACCAAGACATGGGGGAATAATATTTGGGTCATTAGGTCAGAAGAGGAATAAAAACGGGAACTCAATATTATGACATCCGACTACCTAAACACAGAAGACATCAATATTTGGGTAGTCGGATGTCGGGGACATTGGGCGTCCGAGTCTTATAATGAGATTTATGCATTTTATTTTATAATTCATGATCCTACACTATGGACTAACTATAACATATTAAATTATTGCAATAATTTAAGGAATTCTTTTTCGGTTAAGATTTTTACGCCAAGCTTTGTGGCTTTTTCTG
>JAUXUB010000066.1 GCA_030680955.1 bacterium
AGTAAATAAAGCGAAACAAAAAGGAGCATTATAGGAATAACATCCAATTGTCCATCGATATAATTAATGTAAAACAATATTGGCGAGCACCAATAATAAATTAAAACTTTATCTTTCTTCGTCTTAAGCCAACGAGATAGAATAATAAAAATAATAATATCAGCTAGCAGAATTGGGATGCGGTAAATAAAAATTTCTAAATTAGATACCAAGTTATAATTTGTACTCAATAATGGCGCGAATATAATTCGAGGAATACTTAAAATCCAAAGCATCACCCTGGAATACGGGAATATTTGTAGCTCACCAAGTTTATAAAAAAACTCGTAAGGATTCTGAAAACCACTTATAAAATAATAATTTACAAATTTAGCGACATAATCAACTAAATAATTTGATGCAAAAAAGAAAGAAGAAATAATTTTTATAATAAGGACGCCAAAAAAGAGAGGCGAACTTAAAATATCCAATTTGGAGTCCCCTTTTTTGTCGTAAAAATATTTTGAAATATTTGATATTTGAAACACTTATTTTTACTTATTAGCACAAGTTAAATATGACCTTAATCCCATACGTTTAGCTCCTAGGATATCTCTTTTATAATCATCTCCTAAAACCAATATCTTAGACCTATTTACACGCACCTTTTGAATAGCTAAGTTAAATATCTTAGATGAAGGTTTTTCTTCGCCTACTTCTTCGGAGGATACAATATAATCTATATATTTTGCAATCTTCAAAAATTCTATTTTTTCAAATTGTATGCGAGCGGTTAAATCTGTAATCAAACATATTTTTATTTTATTTTTTTTGCAATTTTTTAAAAAATTTAATGCATCGTTAAAAAGTACCATTTTAGCAATAAAGCTCCTCCAATAAAGTGATTCGTATTCAAGGGTCGCCTTTACATTTGTTTTGCCCAAATAATTTTCAAATAATACCTGAAAATACAATAATCTTGAATGCGACGCGGCTTGAGTAGGAACTATTTTTTTAACTATTTTTTTAGAATTTTCATACAATCCATAAAAACCTTTACTGGAAACACCATAATTTTTACTAAATTTTCTACTACAGATAAAAAGCGCATATTTATGACTTGCGTGGTAATCATATAAAGTATTATCGAGGTCTAAAAAAATGGCCTTAATACCGCTCAATTCAGAATTATTTGGAAACTTATTCATTTTTATATGTTATCATAATGAAACTATTTTTGCTGGCCTTGAAGATTAGTGCTAAAATAAGTTATTATAGACCATGAAAATCATAGCCCATAGAATTAATACCATTAATGAACTCGTCACTATCCCAAAAGAGTATGGGGTTGAGATTGATGTACGTCATAACCCCGTAACAAATCAATTATATTTAAACCATGATCCAGGCAAGGAAAATCAAAATTACGATACTCTAGAATCTTATCTAAAGAACTATTCCCACGGTTTTATAATATTTAATATTAAAGAAGCCGGCATTGAAAGCAGATGCTTGGAATTAGCTACAAAATATAAAATTTCTAAAGATAATTACTTCCTATTAGACGTAGAATTCCCATATTTGTATAAAGCATCTAGAAAAGATGGCGTAAGAGAAATTGCGATACGCTATAGTGAAGCCGAACCTATCGAAATGACCCTTGCCCAAAAGGGCCTTGTCGGTTGGGTTTGGATAGATACAAATACTATGTTGCCGTTGGATGAGATAGTAATAAATAGACTGAAAGAATTTAAAAGTTGCTTAGTTTCTCCAGATAGATGGGGCAGGCCAGAAGATATTACTATTTATAAAAAAAGAATTGAGCAACTTAACTTTAATTTAGATGCGGTGATGGTAGGAATTGAGTATGCCAGTCTTTGGTAAATAATTTAAATTTTATTCAAATTATTATCATACTTTTTAAAAAAACTACTCCAGTATTCATAAGTCCTTAAATCATTTGGAGTCCCCCAGCAAATATATTTATCTACCTCAAAAACCTTTACTTTAAGCCCAAGTGCTATTGCATCGTTTATGCATTCATCTACATAAAATTCATTATTAATTCTTCTATTCTGCTTAATCATCCGTTCTGCAGAAGCAACAAAATCTTTGGAGTGCTTAAACCAAAATGTTCCAATTATCGCATGATCCCTAATTGGATTATTGCTTATAGGAATTTTTACTGACGTTTTTAAAACATTATTATTTTCGTCTACAACAACCCATCCATAGGCTTGCGGTTTTTTAACTACAGTAACATTATTCCTGAAAGTCCAAACAATACAATCACAATTTTCCTTAAGTTTATTAAATTTTTCCAAATCATATAACATACCATTATCGCATGCGCCTATTAATAGTTCTTCTTCTGTATTAATTAAATTTTTAGCCAACATACAAGTACTGGCCTGGCCCTCAGTTAATTTATCGGCAATAACTAAAGTTACTTTTTTTGAATATGCTTTAAGTATTTCGTCTAATCTATAATTATCAACATGCTCCTTTCTCACTATATAAATCCATTTGTCTGCTCGTGGTAAAAAATCTGAAGCCATTAAAATCATCGGCTTGTCATCTATGAGTATTAAAGACTTTGGTATTTTATAGCCTTCATCTTTATATCTTTTGCCTTCTCCAGCTAAGGGAATTAAAACTATCATAAAAAATTGAACATTTTATCCTAGTTTATAAATACCTACTAATTACATTCAACGCCCAATTACGAGACCAATGGCTACTAGCTTTTAGCTGATAGCTTTTAGCTTTTAGTGAACTCTCTGAAATCCATTCATTAAATGGGAAAGTGAAGCCCATCTTGGCACGATCCCAAACCTTCTGCGGCAAAAGGTCACACATGGAGGCTATAAGGAGAGGTTTTGGTCGTGAATTTTTAATTTTAAATTTTAAATTTTTAATATCGGGTTTTAATTTCAACCCTGCGGAAAGACCACTTATATATTCAACTAATGGATGATCAAGAAACGGCACTCTAATTTCTACTGAATGATGCATAGCCATAGAATCAGAATCTTTTAAGAGCTGATTCTGAAGATAAAATTTAAGCTCCAAATAAGAAAGGACATTGGCGGGATGAATTTTATGCGAGCTGATAGCTGATAGCTGATAGCTGATAGCGATTGAATCAATAAAATCATTAACTTCGGCTTCGGAAATATTTAGTATTTTTGCAACTTCTAGTGGGGCAAATAAGCCGCGGATAGAGAGATAAAAACGAAGAGGATCGCTATATCGTAGATAATCTAATTTAGCATAGCGATCTGAAAGAAAACCCAATGTTCGGGACATCGCAAGTCCCAAGGACTTGCGATGTCCAAAAATTGAGAGTCCTTTCTGAACTTTTCTTAACATTGATGCTCTTCTGAAGCTTGGGTAGCCGAAGAATATTTCATCGGCGCCCAGACCAGAGAGAACAGCCTTTAATCCGGCCTCCTTGGCGGCTTTCGCGATAAAGTAGGTATTTACTCCATCTATCGTAGGTTCATCCATTGCTTGCCAAATGTCATCTATTGAGTTTTCGAAATCAGATTTAGTTATTCTATATTCTTGATGGTCGCTTTTAATTTGTTTTGCAACAATCTGCTGATATTTTTGTTCTGAATATTCTTGTTCATCAAAAACTATAGACAATGTTTTTAGACGTTTACTCCCAATGCTTCGGACATCGGATGTCCCTGGGACTTCCGATGTCCCCAAATTGGCATCTGCTAGTATTGCTAAAGCACTAGAGTCTATGCCACCGCTTAAAAAAACTCCAAGTGGCGCGTCGCTTATCATATGCAAGCGTACAGATTCTTCAAGGAGAGAGCGGATTTTTTGAATAGTATTTTTAATATCAAAAGGGCCAATATTGTGAGATCCGATGTCCGAAGACAACGGAATAATATTTGGGACATCGGATCTCAAGAAATAATCCAATGGTTCATAATACTTAACATTCTTTACCGATAAATTTACGTCTTGCGATGACGTTAAATTTGATGTGAGATTGACTTCTAGATAATGTCCAGCTTCTAGTCCATACACATTTTGAATAGTCGTGTGAGGTAGAGGAACTGATCCAAAAAGTAAAAATCCAATTGCGGCTTTTTCATTTTTTTTATTTGGTATTTTTCCACAAGCCTTTAATGCTTTTACTGTAGAAGCAAAAAATAATTCATCACTCTTTGAGTAATAATATAATGGCTTTATTCCATAGCGATCTTTAACCAGATAAAGCTTTTTTTGCACTTCATCCCACAGACCAAAAGCAAACATTCCACGTAACCTAGAAAATGATTCCACTCCCCACTCTGCGAAAGCAGCAAGTATTACTTCAGTATCGGTCTTAGTTTTGAATTGATAGCCTTTCCCCTCAAGCTCTTTTCTTAACTCAAAAAAATTATAAATTTCACCATTAAACGTTATAACGAGATTAGGGTTTAGGGTATGGGGTATAGGGTATAGCATGGGTTGATGACCAGCAGAAGACAAATCCAAAATAGAGAGACGCGTGTGGCCTAGTGCTAAACCATCCTTTTCACTTATAAAAAAACCGCGATCATCCGGACCACGAAGTTTTTGAGTATTATTCATGCGAGCAATACTTTCTTTAAGTTCCAACTCGCGAGCTCCTTTTTTTATTACACCAGCAATTCCGCACATATAATAGTTATTGGCCAATAGGGTATAGCCAATAGTAAAAAATTAATTCTGCAATTTAGAATCTAGCCTGTTCAACATTTTCATAACTTCTAATAATATAGCATCAACTCTATTAAATATAGACTCGCTTGCATATCCCAATTTCTTAGCAATAATTATTTGAGTCTCGAGTTCAGCTCCAGAAGAAAAAGCTATTCTTATAAATTGTGCATATTCCTTCCGGTGCTTTCTCGTATAACCCTCGGCTATATTGGAAGGAATAGATACTGCTGCGCGACAAGTTTGGCTCGTTAAACCATATAATTCGCCCTTAGGGTATAGATCTGTGAGTTTATATACCTCCACTACAAGTTCTATGCTTTTTTGCCAAACAATCAGCTCTTTATATGAATTAATCATTTTTTTACTAAACCCTAATGGCTATACACTAAACCCTTATAGCGTTTTAAGTATTTCTATTTTAATTTTCGTATTCAAGCCATGAGCAATTTTATTTAGAAATAAAAGGGATGGATTGTAATGCCCCGATTCAAGTCTTGCGATTGCTGATTGTTTAGTCCCGATTATTTTCGCTAATCCTTCTTGAGTTAATCCTTTTTCTATCCTCCTTTTTGTAAGAAGTCGAATGATCTCAAACTCTGTTCCAAGGTCATCATAAGCAAGTTTAATGCTTTTATCTTTTAATATCTCTTTTTTGAAGTTATTGAAATTTTTCATAATGCTGACAGTATAACATATATGTTATATCAGTCAAATCGCCTTATTCTTTGAAGAGCTTTGTCAATTTCGCGTCGTGGTGTCTTGCGACCTTTCTTAACAAAACCACTAAGCAACATTGCGCTCCCTTTATAAAAAGTGAATAAAATCCTTACTTCTTGAGCACCCCTCACGCGAAGTTCAAATATGCCGCTAGTTATCTTTTTACTAAAAGGCATGCCAAGCCGTTCACCGAATGATTCAAGAAGCTCTATTGTACGAAGAGTTTTTGCAATAGTAGGTTTTTCCAATGATTTTATGAATTTTTCTAAGGAATCATCAAATAGTTGAACTTTCATAAATTAATGATTAGTGAGTAGGGTATAGCCAATAGTAAAAAATTAATTCTGCAATTTAGAACTTAGTCTATTTAATATTTTCATAACTTCTAATAAGAGCTGATCTACTCTCGCAAACATAATTTCATTTGCATATCCCAATTTTTTAGCAATGATCAATGAACTACCTCGCAGCAAGCTGACGAGGAATTAATTCGATTAAAAAAATCTTTGGATATCTTCTGGGCGCAGTAGTCTAATATCATCTGCTGCCTTAGTAAGTCCGAATGATTGCCCTTTGGCAATTCCAACATATTGAACCTTTTTACCAAAAAGTTGCACCTCTTCTACTGCTGCTACCAGATCAGTATCCGAGCTCAATAAATAAGCAACGTCATATTTATCTTGTCGCGCAAAGCGAATCATCTCCACAGCAAGTCGTACGTCAACACCCTTTTCATGAAAGGTTTTATCTGGATGCTGTATAAGCTGTCCAAAAGAAATATAAACTTTCTGTTGTTGAAGTTTGCCAATAAGTTTTTGTTGGTTTGCATACATTTTTTCTGATTTTTCATTGTTTTTCTGTCTTTTAAGCGCGCCAATATAATAATGTATTTCTTTAAGCTCATTGGATGATACAAGCCATTTAGAAAATTCTCTAAAATTAAAATTGAGTAAACTAAATTTACCATCAAGTCCCAACGAAAGTTCTCGAAGCTTAAAATAAAAATTATTGCCGTCTATAAAAACAAATGCTCGTTGATTATTATCTTTCATAAACTAAAACTGCCGTCCCGGCAAGCCGAGAAAGCAGTGAGATTAACTTTTTTAGAGTAGCATTTCTCTAAAGACATGTCAAACGTATGTGTGGATATGTGTGGATAACCCAACAAGGTGAATAATGAGATTTTCTATGTTTAACATGATTTAATAACTAATAATCTCGTGGTTTATTGATTAATTGATTTAAGAATTTCTATCACCCTATCATCCTTATAAACTTTTACAATTCTATCTCCTATAATACGAGCATTCTCTTTGTCGCCAGTCATATTATATAAATCGAACAAACTATATAAAAATATTTGTCTATCTGGACTTTGTTTAAGTCCAAACCTATATAATTCAACGGCTTTTTCATAATAAGCTTTGTCCTTTAATGCAATTGCCGCATCTCTATAAACATTGGCATAATTGAATATTATTTGACTAAAACTAAATGCGGCTCCTCTTTTAATGATTGGTTCCGCCCACATCGTAGAAGATGCGACCAGTGGCCTAATTATTGCTTCGTTTGGCTGGGTCTTTCCTTTCTCTTGTCCAATAATGTTACCTATCATTTCAAGGTAATTTGAGGTAATCTCGTCTTGACCTACTGGAGACGGGAATCCCAAAACCCCTCCGTATAATTTATCAAAGTCTACCAGCGTATTTACTTGTGTCTGACGTGCTTTTATAAATTGCTGAGATTTAACGAGCGGCAAAAAAGAACCATAAAACATTACCCAAAACAAAAAAACGATTAGTATTATTGATAAAATTTGACGAAGTAAAGTATTCATTTTTATGTCGCAAAAAATTGCTAAATATTACGCAAAACTACGCGAAAGAAGGCTGGCGAGCAGTATCATAAACCCTGCGCTCAAACTCAACTCCGCCTGGTCGACCAAAATTAACTAAATAACCAACCTTGTATTCCGAACCCTTTAGATAATGCCAAAATTGCTTAATGTCGCCTTTATTTATAGTTGGTTTGCACTTAATCTCTATAATGATAGCACCATTAACAACTAAGTCGGGAATATATGTGCCAACTTTTTTATCATTATAAAAAACATCTATACGCTTTTGACTATCAACAATTAGTTCCCTCTTTTTAAGTTCTTCAATCAAAGCGTTGTGATAAATGCTTTCTTTAAAAGAACAGCCAAATGTTTTATAAATAGTATAAAAAGACCCCTGAACCTCATAAGAAATTTCTTTATGTAATAATTCGTTCATAAACTTTAGCATTATTTAGCGTAAGATTTAGCGTCATTTTGCGATTCAAGTTTCCATGTGGCAAAAGCTAAAAATAAAAATAAATTAATATATATTGGCAACACATCAAAAAGAACTAATCCCTGCATAAGATAAGCTATAGGGAGGCCCAATATTAAAGCTCGTTGTAATATAGATTGTAAGTTTTTATCTGAAGCTTCAATCATCGCTTTCATATTTTGTTGATAATTTTTTGGATCTAAAGTTTCGCTTCTTTTTTCTGATTTAATAATAAATAACTGCCAGAAAAAAACAGCAAACATTCCAATGAAACTAAACAATCCTAAAATTCCGGAGAACACAAGATAATCAAAGAAAATATTATGCGCGCGATCAAACCATACTTTATGTATGGGATTATAATATTTCTCAAAGGCTATGCTAAAATTTTCTGGTCCCCAGCCAATAAGCATAGTCTTAGGGCTTTCCTTCCAAGCTTCAATCGCTTGTGTCCAAAGTGCAAATCTGGTATTTATTGTTTCTCCACCAAGAGAGACATCTAAGATACGATTTCCTCCTCCCTTGCACCATGGTGCAAGATCAATATATTGACGAAAATTAATTCCAATAATACCTAGCAAAATAAATCCAACAGCAAAGCCAATCACAATTCGGCGCCATTTGGTTGAGGGAAGAGTAAAAGCTGAATATACCAAAGAAGAAATAATTCCAACTCCTAAACCAAAAAGGCCGCCACGTGTTTGAGACAACAAGAGAAAAGCTGAAAAAAACATAAAAAGAATTACCAATAAAGGCAAAGCCCATGTCTGCCAATTAGCGCTACGCCACTTACCAGAAACCAATAAGTAAGCAACGTAAAACAGCATAAATATTGAGAAAGTTCCTATGTACGCCGGATTTCCTAAAGAACCAGCAAAGCGATCACACCAACCATTCCCGACAAATCCGGTTGCTCCCGAGGCTGCCATAACACCATAGAGCATGACAAGAACACCAGAGGCAATTGCGACACCAAAAAATCTTGTCCAATCTTTTTTTTCTTTTAGTAGAGAGATGAGCAAAATGAAATACGCATAAAAATGCAACAATAAGAAACTGCCTTCACCACGCTCAAAATTAGACCAAAAAGATGCACTAGGGTTAACTCCTGTAAATCCAGACAGGGTAAAAATAGCAACAAATAGCGTTACGGCAATTACCAACGGCCTCTTAAAGAGCTTATAGCTTATAGCTGGTAGCTTATAGTTGGAAGAAAGTCCCCAGCCCAAAACAAAAGCTATAAGAGCTAATTCAATTACTACTTTAAAAAAAGTATATTTGCCAACTATAAATGGGAATAATGTGGATGTTGAAACGATTACTACAGCGAACGGTGCAAGATAAAGTAAATACTTTGAAATTTTATAAAAATTAATCATAACAATATCTTATATCTCAAAAATTAAATCTCAAATTTCTATCTAGAAAAATGAACTACCTCGCAGCAAGCTGACGAGGAATTAATTCGATTAAAATCTTCAAAGGATTTGAGATATTAGATTTTATATTTGAGATTAAACTATAGCCTCATTAGTATATCCCAATTCTCCTTTTGAAGTAAGTCAAAAATAGTATCTATACCCATACCTAATGAATATTCTCGATAATTAGTTAGAAGATACTGCGCTGCTTTAATGGCATTTTCTTTATCTTTATTTATAATGTTTTTCCTAAGCTCATTTTCAAAATACTCGCGCGAAAGAGCAATAGTGATTACTTTTTCTTGTCCTACATTATTTAGTTTATTCCATTCCTTTTTTTCTATCAAATTAATGACTGAGTTCATTTCATCTTTTAGATCAAGAAATGTGTCGCGCAGGTAAGTTGCTACAACAAGTGCCCGTTCAGCATTTTTATTCAAAACATAGTATCTTAAAGTGGCTTCATAATCTTCTTTAGGTAAAACAAAATAACCAATGTAATTCGTCTGATTTTTTGAAAGTGTACGATATGCAATATCTGCGAATTTATCAAGTAATCCAAATTTTTTGTAAAAGGTAGCTATATTCCCTATATCGTTACCTAAAAAACCTTCAAATTTTGGTGATAATTCTTCTATTTTAGCCAACGATTTTTGAGATTCCTCATTTTTGCCAGCAAGAGCAAGGACAAGCGCCATATGATAATGAGCTCTTGCCACTTTAGGCTCAAGATCTATGCCTTGTTGCGCTGTTTTAATAGCATCATCATATTTTTTCTGGATAGCCAAATTAAAAGCGAGTTGATAATATAATTCCTGCCTATTTGGGGCACGCTTAAGAGCACTCCTTAATAGTTGTTCTGTTTTCTCATAGATTTTAATATCAGAAATCTCCTTTTCGCTCAACCCCACCGAGAAACCAGTTAGCATTTCTACTAATCTAATACTTGTCCGAACATCATAAGGTTCTTTATCTACAATCTCTACTATCATATTTATTAAAGTGAAGCCAAGCGGTCTATATTTTTGATTATTTACGTATGTTTCATTGTCAAAATATTGACCCATATAAATAGTGTCAATTCCTTGAGAGCGAATATTATATTGGGCAAAATTATAGGGAGATATAGCTTTTTTAATAGCGGCTTCAACCTCATAAGCATTCCCACTTACACCTGGCGAATTTTTAAAAAGCATCCCTTGATAATATGGATAAAGATTATAACTATAGATGCTGTATATAATGGCAAAAGTTGCGAGCAAAAGTACCACTTTATAAATAACCAAATACCTCGATTTAATATATCCAACCGAGTGATAACTAGTAAAGGTATTATTTTCATTCTGCGAACAAATAATATATCCGACTAATGCAAAGAATGTCGCGTAAGAAACTATTTGATCAAAAATAAACAAATTTTGGATGACATATGCAATTATGCCCGCCCCCAGAATACCACTTAAGTAAAAGTTTTCTCGGATTTTACCCATTTTCTTAAAAACAAGATACAGTAAAACGATAATAAAGCCATAATACGATATAACACCAAATATTCCTTGCATCACCAATAAATCAAAAAATGTATTATGCGCTCTGTCTAACCAAGTTTCCCCATAAAGCGCGTATGTTGGATCATAATATTTCTCGTAGGCATTTATATAATTTTCCGGTCCCCAACCAAAAAGCGGTCTTTCTTTAAATGCCTCAAAGCTTAATTTCCATGTTATTAATCTAAACTGTGTTGATGGATCATTTGCGTCAAGAGCCGCGGTCTTAGCAAAGCGGTCAAACCCAGGAATTTTCTGCCAAATTTCATTAGATCGAGTTATCCAAAAAACTGAGACAAAAAGCAGAGCTGTGATAATAGCTATCACGGACACCGCGCGAAGTAATTTATGCTCACCTTTCCGAACTGCAAAATATATAAGTAGTGCAAATAGCCCAAAACCAACTCCTAAAATTGCTCCTCTAGTTCCAGTAATAAATACCGTAATTAGAGACAAAACAAAAACTAAGGAATACAGACAAACCCAAAAATAATTGGTTAAAGTTCTTTCTGTTTTTAGTTCTTGTAAATACTTATTAAATAATACGCCTGTAAAAGTCGCTAGAATTATTAAGTGTGTTGCTAAAAACGCAGCATTTCCTATAAAGGACTCTGGTCTTGTCTTCTGGGCCGGCGCTAAAAATAGAAATCTTATGCCGAAATATTCTAAATACACATATACTAAAAGCAACAAGCCAACAAACACAGATATCCTAATATAAGTTTCCCATTCTTTTTTACTAAAAAATATTAAAGATAAAATTAGAAACGCGAAAAAGTGAAGAAAGCCAAAAACACCAACACCTCGCTCAATATCTCCCCAAAAAGCTCTATAAGTATTGTCGGCAAATAAAGTGCTCACAATTAAAGATATAAAAAAAAGAACTAAGAAAACGGTTAATGAATTTTTTATTGCTCTCCTAAAAAAAACATCAAAATCCGAAAATATTTTTTTAAGATCCTGCCTCGGAAGAATAGCTATGTATATAAACGAAAGCACCAATGAAAGCTCTACTAAAACGCGATAAAACACTATCTTGGGGAAAACAAAAGGATAAATAGTAAAATTAGAAACCAAAAGAGGAATTAATGCCGTACCAAGGAGAAGCCAACGGATAACAACTGATAAATATTGACCTATTTTCATATTCAGGAAGTATAGCTTGATTTTAAGAAATTTCAATGAGAAAGCTCAATATAATACCATTCCCAATTAACCACTGCTCTTTTAACCTCGTCTTTGCGAGGAGGAACGACGAAGCAATCCAGATTTATCCCATTATTTCTGGATTGCCGCGGGCTTCGCCCTCGCAATGACAAAAGTCTTATAGGAAGTGATTAATTGGGGATGATATAACAAAAACCGCCCCGCAAAGCGGGGTCGGTTTCTGTTTTAAACAATCTAGTTCTCAAGTACTAGTTGTTAGTCATAGTCACTGTATTAGAAGGCAATATTCTTAGCAAGACACCATTTGCCCAATCAGCTGTTGATTCTGAGTGACCCACATCTGAGTAGTCAGACCAAACGAATGAAGGAGCGGCATCAGTTGCTGTACCCAAGTTTGCTCTAACTAGAGCGACAGTAGTTGCATTGAATAAGGTTGTTTCTGATCTGTGTAGACTTATAACTGCTGACCCACCACCAACTGTTCCGGTAACATCAGCAAATGTCAAACCTAATTCGTATTCTTTTTCGCTTCCAGAGGCAATTGTTTGTTCAGCGTTTAAGAGTAGTGATACATAACCTGTATTTCCACCCTGAATCGCCGCTACTTCTCCAGTCGTTGTCGCTGATGAGCTAAAGGCTGAGGCAAGATTTAAGTTTGAGCTACCTACTTCCTTAAGGTAAACTACTGCGCCAGCTTCTCCAGGAACAGCGGTTACAGCCGTCATAGTAGCGCCAGTCATGGCAACTTTAAATTGAATTTGTTTCCATGCAATCTGCTCTGGACCCTCAGCTTTGATTTTGAATTTCACAACTGAAAGTGTTCCAGCGCTCAACTTAGTATTGCCACCCGCAGTAAGAGCTCCAAATACTGGTTTTACCTTATAAACAACTTTCTGTTTACCAGTTGCTGCTGTAATTGAGGTGTCCTTATTTGCACCTTGCGCTTCAAAGTTTGAGGCATGAACGCTTACGTAGACCGAAGCGCCAGAATCAGCACCACCTGAGGCAGTAACCGCAGGAATTACACCCTTTACTACCATCACTTTATTACCATCTTTTGGAATTGTCCAACCAAGACTTTCAATTACTACTATTCCAGATTCATCTCCTGAGCCGTTCACAGAGTAACCATCGGTTGCGCCGATTGGAGTTGTGCCATCAGCCTCATAAAGCTTAATCTTAGTAACTTCATCAGACGATGCAGACGAAGTAGCAGTAGCACTTTCAGTTGGAACAACCAAGAATTGGACCTTATTAACGGTCATAATTTCATTGGTCGCTGTCCACCTGAACTTAGCCAAAGTTCTTGTACCATTTCCAACAACTACATCAGCTTGTGAATCGGAGTCATCAGGAGCCGTTGCTACCGATACATTGCCGGTTGTGGTCACAAGAGCTGTTACACTAAATCCTGAGTTTGCTGCAGTACCTGTGAGGGCAGCGTTTGCAAGTGCATTCCCGTCTGTATCAAGAGCGGAAAGGTTTGTGTCGTTAGCTGCGGCAACATATACGTAGTACTTATCGCCATCAGTAGCATTTGAAGAAATGTTACCCTGTACGGTCAAAACCTTAGTCGTGCCCTTTGTAATGACTAAACTAAGATTATCAAAAGTAGCAGTTAATGCAGAACTATCCAACGACTCTACATCACCAACCTGCGTTGTTCCGTCCATTAACTTTAAATTCTGAATCTCACCTGAAGTTAAAGTACCAGAGGTAGAAGACGCAGTAACTTTTACTGAAGTTAATTTAACATCGCTAGCAATTGCTCTAAAGCTAATGCCAACTAATGGAACATTGTTAGATCCCTGCACGTAAGTCTGTGACGATGGGGAGCTTGAAAGCTGAGTATCTAAGGTTGGAACTTTAACAGTTTGAGTGTTGCCAGAGATAGTGCTATTAGGCACAATACTCGCAACAGCTACATCTTGATTATTGTCCAAATTCCTAATATCACCAACTACAAACGCCAGAAGTGAAACCAAAATGGTATCTCCTGTATCGTTATCAGCATCAACGTCAGTCGTAACCTTAAAGGTCGCTGATTGTCCCGCTGTCATCGTAAATGTGTCAGTAAATATCGGATCGGTTGAAGTTGCTGTTATATCAACCGCGCTTGTTATGACAGAGTTATTAGAAGTATTAATGACTTTAAAATCATTATATCCTTCGTCTGTAGACCATCCTGTTGTAGTCGCGTGAAATCTCAATTTTTTGATTTCAATAGCGTTCTTAGTCGCAATGGTAAAGTTATATACTGTAACATCCTGAGCACGGCGAGCTATATCGCCAGAAACAGGACCATTAAATGTAATTGTTACATCGCCACCCTGAACCGTCAAATTATGCGATTCCGTTGAACCAGAACTATCCACATCAGTGATACCAACACTTATCGAAAAACCATAGGTTAGGCCCTTAGCGTTTATGTCTGTTTTTGAATCAAAATAGAGCTTAATAGTGTCGTCGGTTCTAGTTGATCCAGATACATCTGCATAAAGTTTAAAGGTCTTCTCTTGTCCCTTCTCAATCTTAAGTGGAGTTGATAAAGCTAAGGTTACCAAATCTTTTGCACCAAATCCCAAAGCAGTCGCGATGGTTACATCGTTCTGTTTCAAAACAAAGTTAGTAAGATTTGATTTTGCAATCGAACCGCCATTAGTCATAGCGATTGAAGTGAGCTCTACATCTTCCGCTGAAGATACAGAGATCTTAAACTCTGAAACTTGTGCGCCTTGCTGACCAACCTTTGGGTTTGTGATTGATCCAACCTTAGTGGTTGTCGCAACACCAGCTGACTGACCTCCAATCTTAAATACGTATCCCATAAGGGTACCGCTTACAGAAGGAGTTCCGTCTGACGCTGAAAGTTGAAACGCATGCTCATTTCCAGCTGTAGCAGTAGTTGCAATATCTATTGCCAACCAAAGCGTACGTGTGCCGGAAACTGCGAGCGCAAGGTTTGCAAATGAAACCTCATTACTTGCTGAATTAATAGTCCTACCTGAAGTTAAACGACTTGCACCTTCGTAAAGATAAACATTTGAAATATCATTACGATTTCCAATTGCTGTTTTCTTGAAAGTTAAACCATTTAATGTTCCATTACCAGTTACTGTAAATTTCAAAACATTAACAGCCGTGGCACCAATTGGAACTGTTGCTCCCATTGGGTTGTCAGATGCTACGGCTAATGAAAGAACTGTTCCTGGTACTGGAGTTGGTGTAGCGCCTGGTACTGGGGTTGGTGTTGGTGTTGGGGCTACTGCCAATAAGGCGTTATATTTGGCTCGTGAAATTGGGCCAAAGAGACCGCTTGTTGGCGAAACACCGTTTGCAGCCTGCCATGCCTTGACTGCTGTTTTTGTTTTACCTCCAAAGTATGAAGTTTCATTTCCAGGTGAACCTGCACCCGTTGCTGAAACCGTATTACCGGAAGCATTTAAATACTGTTGTAAGCATTTAACGTCATTACCAACACTTGCAGGACTCGATGTGAGGTTTCGAGTGAATCCACAATTAGTTGTTGATACGGTAGATGCTGGTGAGCCTCCGAGCTGTAATTGTAACTGTGCGATCGTTGCCATTAAAGCATTGATCTGATCTTGAATGCTTGCGTTTGTTTGACCATTCGCAACAGGCAAGAGCATAACTGCACCTGATAGCCAGATGGTTGTCGTTACAGAAAGCACAGCCGAGAGGGCTTTACTTTTCGTTTTACTCATGTTTATTTTACCCTCCCAACTTTTTGGATAGAAAATAATTCTTGAGCACTTTTTTTATGTAATTCTTTCCCCACCCAGATTTTAAAAACTTTTCCCTTTTGTATGCATCTTGCTGATTTGGATAAATCTCGCAATAGATAAGATGCAAAGGTAGTTTATTTCTGGTTGAATAAGTTTTGCCTCCGTTGTGCTCTAATAATCTTTTCTTTAAGTTGTTTGTACACCCAACATAATTACTGTCATCCATATCACTACGCAAAACATAAACATAGTGAGTCATGTAATCCAAAAAGTTGGGAGGGTGAATTTTTTATTTATTTAATTATTTAATGGTAAGTTATTAAACTCCTGTACCGACCTGCCGCCTATCTCGTACCCCCGCCTTTGTGAGGTAAAGCGGGTCCTTCGACTAACTCAGGACAAGTCGTCCCAAACTAGTTAAGGAACTACCTTAATCCCCTAGACGGGGAAGAGGTAGATGGCGGGCAAACAAGAACCAATAACCGTGATATCAAATTTTTAACTTACTACCGACAACCTATGACTAACAACTAAAAAACAAAAAATCTCACTTGGATGTGAGACGATAAAACTAACAAAACTAATAACTAGATGTCTTAATTAGCCCATTATAGGCTATTAAGTTATTGGTTATAAGTTGCGTTAGCTTGGCCTCACTCCAGCACGCCCCATAGTGAAAAAATCACTAATTGGCATGTCCCCCTAAATTTATTTGATATAAACCTAGGAGAGCTATTTTGCTATTATATACCGAATTTATCCATGAAGCAAGTATTTTTTGTGGAAAACACTTACCATAAGATAAGCAAACTCATGTAGTCTGCAATATATAAAACGAAGCAAATAGCACTTAGTTACGAGGCCATATAATAAACACTTGGATTGCTTCGCAGAGCCTCGCAATGACAATATTATCAGGCTAGATATTACATAGAGAATTCTTAATCTATGTGACAGCCTCATTTTTAACGACATAATAGCTGGCCGGGCCACCGCTACCGATTCTTTCAATGATTTGCCTATCGTTCATTTTCTGTAAATCATACCTAAGTGTACGCTCACTAACATCCGGGAATGCGGCAATCAAATCCTTCATTGCCGCTTTGCCTAATTCCTTTATTTTTTGAGCGATAAGTTCTTGCCGTTCCACGCTCCAAGTACCGCCGTGTGTGAAACCGCTTATTTCACTCTCTATAACTGCATTAGGCAATCCCTTTGGTTGTATGCCCTGCTTATCAATATACCCACTAATATTTTGATTTTGTTCATTAAATGCATAATCCGGCTCTTTCACATCTTGTACTTTTGCCTGACTTGTCCCGTTAGAGATAGAGGCGCGCTGCGAGCCCTCGCGATCTCTAACGGGACTTGCCTGCCCTGAGATTGCCGAATGGGCCGCATCTTGCCGATTGATTGCCGCATTTTTACCCTCCCAAGTTTTATTTGATAAAATTTGCTTGCCCTCCAAGGTTTCTCTTTTAGAAATCTGGGAGGGTAAAGGTGAATTTGCCTCATTTTTCTGATATATGTTAGTCTTTGCCGCATTATCAATAATTGCCGCATTATTCACTTTTTTCGTGTATTTCTCATAATCACCACTAAAAATATCATCTATGGCAGATTCTACTCTTTTTCGCTCTCTAATCTCCGCTATTAGACTTCTTAAAATGCTAAATTGGTTGTGCAAAACTTGCCCATGAAAATATTGAATTTCTCCAATTCCCTCTCCTAAAAAAACAAACTGTTCAATTATTGTTAGCGTTTTTTCTAATCCATCTATGTCAGTAGATGCGGCAAGTTCCAGTAAATAAACGCTGTGCGCTTCAATGCGGCAACGAAGTTCTTTTTGATTAATATATCGGCAAACTCTAAGTAGAGCTTGTGAAATTTGAAGTGTTAGTCGTTCCATTGCCTGCAGAATACAAAAATGCGGCAATCAATGCAAGCCTCAGTCTTGGTCATACCATCCCCAATTAACCACTACTCTTTTAATCTCGTCTTTGCGAGGAGGAACGACGAAGCAATCCAGATTTATCCCATTATTTTATGGATTGCCGCGGGCTTCGCCCTCGCAATGACAAAAGTCTTATAGGAAGTGGTTAATTGAGGATGGTATCACTTACTTGGTCACTTGCAAGTCTATAAAGTTTTAGCGGATATTTGGATTGCTTCGCTATGCTCGCAATGACGAGAGAGGAAATTGGATTACCACGCTACGCTCGCAAAGACGAAAGGATGAAGATACGGAGTAGTTCCCTCCCGTCATTGCGAGGGTTATCCCGAAGCAATCTATTTAGTCTAGATTGCTTCGCAAGACCTCGTCATAACAGTAATGACAATTTAGATTGCTTCGTAAGACCTCGCAATGACGGTGTGGGTTTTGCCGAATATACGGCAATGAATATTAAGAGACGATTCTAGCACTTTCACTACCCGGGAAAATAAGATACAAAGAATTAATCACAAAAAATGAAACTGTTAAAATGATGCTTGAGCTGATGATTGAAAATGGAGCGTAAGAAAGCACCCATAAAAGTTCTGTCATAAGATATGTAACAATAAAAAAATAAATAAAAGTACTTTTCATTGAAAAATTATTAGTTACAAATCGAGTTAAGGTGTAACCCAAAATAAATGCGGCAAGAGCAAACGGAATTGTTCGAATAACAATCATGCCTGGCATATATGACCAGAGCGTAAAAAAAGTTGCAAGTAAAAAAGAAAGTGTGGTCGCAACAAGACAAAACTCACGACGTCTTACAAAAAAAAGTTCCTTAATTCCAAAAATTATAAAAAATAGGATACCAAATAAAACAGAAAAAATTGTGCGAAGTAAAAAGTCAGAATCAACAAGTGGCGTGTTTTCGATGCCAGAAGATAACCAATAATCTGCTACCCACGTTAGGACTAATGTAACAAAAAAAAGTCCGAAAAGCTTATAAAGAGAATTTTGAGATTTTACATACAAATAAATAGCTATAACTAAAAATAACCACAACGGAGCTGCTAACCAAAGAGCGGCAAGCCCGAATGCTTTACCCAGTAACAATACGGCAGTTTTTTCCCAAATCGCAAAAATATATTGCCGCGATATTTTTAAATAATTACTCACGTTATTGAAGCACTTTATAAAGATAATAATAAAGATAAAAGCGACTGCCGTAGTTGTTACTGGGCTTACCCAGTAACAATACGGCAGTTTTTTCCCAAATCGCAAAAATATATTGCCGCGATATTTTTAAATAATTACTCACGT
>JAUXUB010000005.1 GCA_030680955.1 bacterium
AGGTTCTTTTTTGTGGTCTGCATTATAGCTTTTAATATCTCTATTACCAGCAGCTTCTAATTTTTTATATCTGTCTTCCATCTCACTTATTGCCCAACGAAAAACATTAGTAGTTTTTTTGCCGTCTGTTACAACTGGAGAAACTAAGTGAGGCAGACCATTGTAAACAGTAAGTTCAACTCGTTTTGGGTCTATCATTACAAGTCGTAGAGTTTCCGGAGAGTTTTTATAAAGGAGTGAAAGTATCAAAGAGTGTATGGCTACACTTTTTCCACTCCCTGTTGCCCCAGCAATAAGCAAATGTGGCATTTTGGTAAGGTCTGCCATTATTGGGTCTCCAGTCACGTCGCGACCCAACACAAAAGAGAGCAATCCATTTTCCATAAACTCTTTGTAGTTTAACATGCTCCCAAGTCGAACTATGGCAGCAGATTTATTTGGCACTTCAATACCGACGAGCGATTTTCCTGGGATTGGTGCTTCAATACGAATTGGATGAGCGGCGAGTGCCAGTGCCAAGTCTTGATTCAATGAATTAATTTGCGCAATTTTTACACCCTCGGCTGGCTTTAGTGTATATCGCGTCACTTTTGGTCCAACACTTATCTCTCCCATTTCAACTGGCACGCCAAAAGATTCAAGAGTTCGTTTTATTATATTAGCGTTAGCTCTAAGATCGCCAGAAGTTGGTTTTTCTATAGATGACCTTAGAAGTGAGAGTGGTGGAAAGACATATGATCCTTCGTAACGGGCAAGCTGTGCAGCTTTTTTCTTAAAACCGAAAATTGATCTGCCGCTCCGTTCTTCTTCGCTGTCATCAACTTCGTCCAAGTCATCTTCATTACCATTATTGTCTTCATTTGTTTCTTCGCTCTCGTCCGCTGTTTCGTCCGTTGCTTCGGCAATGTGCTCTTCTTCTTTGGCGGTTAATTCTGCATCTTTACCTACTGCATTTCGCGCGAAGGGATTTTTAAGTTTAATGGGCATATTTAATGTTGCGACAAGCGATGCTAAAAAAATTGAGATGGTTACAACAAGAGAAGCAGTATAACCAAAAGGAATTTTAATCGTTCCGATGCCTTGGCCAAGAAGACCGCCCCCACTTGGAGATAAAATATCTATGATGCCGAGCGATGATATAAATAAAAATAAAGATCCAAATAATGTAATGCCTACAACGCGCTTCCTGTCCGCCATCAAGAACACGAATCCAGAAATTATTAAGAGAGCTGGCATAATGAAATATCCCCAGCCAAAAAGATAACTTAAGCCACCGTAGATTGAATTTCCGGCAGGCCCTGCTTTCCCCGCGCTAGATAAGAGCAATAAGATTCCTATCCCAAATAAAAGAATGGCTGCGATGCTTTTTTTAGCATCCGCATGGAGCTCAAAAAAGTGGCCTACTTCACCTTGAAGCCAACTCTCTTTCTCATCCTCTTCTTCATTTTTTTTGCGTCGTCCCATTATTACTTTATTGTATGAGAAATATAGAGTTATTTCAATATATCAAGATATCTATTTAATGTCATTTAAATTATTTTAGATAAACAAGGGGAAGGTATGCCCCCTACTTTCAAGTTTGAACTGCACCATGCATTATAGTAATTCTTCCCGTCATTGCGAGCGAAGCGAAGCAATCCAATTTGAATAGATTGCTTCGGGATAACCCTCGCAAAGACAGAAGAGAAAAGGTGCAAAATAGAAAAATTTGAATTCGCGCTTGCTAAGTTGCGAAACCGAAATTATTGAATTGTGGAATATAATTTAAATATAGTATGATGGTTATAAATACTCTAAATAAATTAATCTGGACAGCAACAATTTCAGTTTCTGCTATCTGGGTGATAGGAATATATGGCACGCAATAAAGTAAACAAAAAAACTATTTTGGGCTTGGATTTGGATGGCGTAATTTTGGACCATTCATTAAATAAAATTGAACTTGCAAGACAGATTGGTATAAATTTATCACTTTATGAAACTCCATCGGATATTATGGTAACTAAAATTGAAAAAAATGCTTACCATTCAATTCAATCTAAGTTATATGATGATGAAAAACTAGCGCGGCATACCCCTCTTATTCCTCATGCCAAAGAAAGCCTACATTATATAAAATCCACCGGAATACCGTTCGTTATGATTTCAAGAAGGAAAACTTCAGATTGTGCTATTATTTCTTTAAAATATCATGGTCTTTGGCCAGATTATTTTGATTTTACAAATACTTTTTTTGTTTCTGAAAAAAAAGATAAAGATGTTAAAGCGAAAGCAATTGGTGTAACGCATTTTGTTGATGATGAACCAAGCGTGATCGATGCGCTAGAGAGTGTACCTCAAAGGTTTCTCTTTGACCCACTTCTCGTCTACGGTGATCTTGTTGGCGATTTCCATAAAATAAATTCATGGGATGAACTTATTGAACTTATCGTTTAATTTTGTTTTTTAAATACATTGGATTGCATAGTATTTATTAGTAAATCATAATCAATTTACAATTATCAATTAATGAACAAATTTACAATTTCCAGACTTTAAAAAATTAAGGCATAGTAAATTAAATGTAAATTGAGATTTGAAAATTTCTTAACAAATGAGGGATATCTCAACTAAAAAAATAATTATTTTTGATTTAGACGGTACACTTGCTGCTTCTAAATCTAAGATGGATGACGAGATGAGCGATTTACTAAGTGGTTTACTTGTCACTAAAAAAATAGCCGTAATTAGTGGTGGTTCTTGGAAGCAGTTTAATGAGCAGTTTTTAGATCAACTTCAGTGTCGTGATGATCTATTATTAAATCTGTTTTTATTCCCAACAACGGGTACTCGTTTTTATAGATATAAAAGTAAAATATGGATAGAGGTTTATGCCGATGTTCTGGATCCAGAAGAACGTAGTAAAATTAAAGTTGCTTTTGAAACAGTATTTGAAGAAATTGGTTATAAACATCCTGAAAAAGTTTATGGAGAAATTATTGAAGACAGAGGAACGCAAATTACATTTTCTGCGTTGGGCCAGGGAATAGTAAAAGAACTTGGAGGGGAAGGTGTAAAGCTAAAACATGAGTGGAAAGAAGCCAATCAAGATTTGAAGTTAAAAATTGCCTTGAACTTACGTAAACTCCTTCCAGAATTTGAAGTTCGAACTGGAGGGCTTACTTCGATTGATGTAACTAAAAAAGGAATTGATAAGGCTTATGGAATGAGGCAAATAGAGAAATTTTTAAAAATTCCAATTTCTGAAATGCTTTTTGTTGGAGATGCACTTTACCCAGGAGGTAACGATTATGCCGCAATCGAGGCAGGAGTAGACACAATTGCAGTTTCTGGCCCTGAAGAAACAAAAAAGCTTATAGGAGGGTGGCTTTAAGTCTAGGTTATTTTTTTTGACTTTATTTTTAGGAAATGTTTTGTGATACCATCCCCAATTAACCACTTCTTATAAGACTTTTGTTCTGTAAAGATTAGTGTGTCTGCATACTGTGGAGAACTTTTGTCATTGCGAGGGCGAAGCCCGCGGCAATCCAGGAAATAACGGGATAAATCTGGATTGCTTCGTCGTTCCTCCTCGCAAAGACGAGGTTAAAAGAGTAGTGGTTAATTGGGGATGGTATGATATGATTTTTATATGGAAAGAGAAAAATTTAGATTAATAAGTGGAGGCAAAGACAAGCCACTTCGTGAAGTTAATGGTCTTGCATCAACTACAATTGAAAAATCGCGCATTGATGAGTCAGAAGTATTTTCTATGGGAGAAGTGGTTGGTTTAATTGAACAAATTGCTAAACAAGAAGGATTTAAGCGTGATGACTTAGAAATTACTCAGGAAGCATACAATACCAATAATCAGTTGATAGTGTTAAGAGTGATGGTAAATCTAAAAAAATCTATTGCAGTTGGTTGGGGCAGTATTGAATATACTTAATATGATAAAAGGAGAGCACGGCAGAGGATTTACAAATACATCTGTAATTATGCGAGTTTACAATAGTGGAAGCGCTGAGAAATCTGCTGGTGGAATAGTGGCAGAGTATCTTAATGGGGAATGGGAGTTAAATCCTGGAGAAATTTCAAAAAAATTAGAGATTGTGCGACCGTCTGAGGAATAGAAAGTCATAACCATCTTCCGTCTTTGCGAGCGAAGCGAAGCAACCCAATCTAAATGGATTGCCTCGGGATGACCCTCGCAAAGACAGAAGGCCTGGTTGATTTCCATCTTGCTTTAGAGTATCTTAGTGAAGATGCAGCAACTTTTTAATACTTCATATGGATTAAAGCTCGACGCTAAAGGCGTTGTTCGCGAAGTGATTAATTTTATGAAGGCGGACGAGAGCTTTTCTTATAAAGTTATCATTGGATCCGACTCTCTACAATTGCGCGATAATAACGCAGATTTTGTAACAGCAATTGTGGTGCATCGGGTTGGTAATGGTGGCAGATATTTTTGGCGGCGAATAGATTTACAAAAATTTTATACGTTACGCGATAGAATAATAAACGAAGTTATGTTATCTCTCGCAGTCGCACAAGATGTTTTAGCGGAACTAAAGCTAGCTAACGCTAAAAATTACGATTTTGAAATTCACGTTGATATTGGGGAAAATGGCGAAACAAAAGTAATGTTACAGGAAGTTGTTGGTATGATTCGCGCTCATAACTTTGAAGCAAAAACTAAACCAGATAGTTACGCGGCAAGCAAGGTGGCAGACAGACACGTTCAGTAAAGTTAAATTTTCAATTTCTAATTTACAATTTTCATTTAATGATGAAATTTTCCAATGTGTAAATGTTTGAAAATTTTTATATTGAAAATTAAATGTAAATTGAACATTGATAATTGTAAATTATTTAATGTGTCTAAAAATATATGATTAAAGACACAGTAGTTCTAGACATAGAAACTAAAAATTCATTTGCGGATGTTGGCGGGAGAGATAACCTTCACCGTTTGGAGGTTTCTTTAGTATGTTTGTATTCTTATGTGCATGGTAAAAATTTCTCATTTCGCGAAACGCAACTTAAGGAATTGGAAGAATTTTTACGTGATGTTGGTTGCATTGTTGGTTTTGCTATAAATCGTTTTGACGTACCAGTATTAAATAAGTATTTTAATTTTGATTTAATGGCAATTCCACGGATTGATCTGTTGGAAGAAATTGAGATGAGCGTTGGTTGGCGTATTGGGCTTGATAGGTTAGCCCAATTTAATTTGGGAATTGGTAAAACGAGTCATGGACTTGAGGCAATTAAATTTTATCGTGAAGGAAATTGGGATAAACTAGAAGCATATTGTCTAAATGATGTAAAAATAACTAAAGATCTTTATGAGCTTGCAAAACAAAATGGGTGCCTAGTAGTACCTCATCGCGAAACAGGGAAAGCAATTAAAGCCATCTTTGATCTTTCTGAATCTATAATCCCACAAACTCTTTTCTAATTTTAATCTATTATAAAAATCACCTATAACAAAGAAGTAGACGCGCTTTAAAATGAATTTATAAAAAAAGATTTTGATAGGTGGAATAAAAAGAAAAAGTTATTAAATGACAGAGACAATTTTTTCTATCACGAAAGAGAGGTTTGGTGGTGTGCGCTAGGATTAAACGTCGGTTTTGAACAGGATGGGAAAGGTGATGATTTTTCACGTCCCATACTTGTAATAAAAGGATTCAGTAAAAATGTTTTAATTTGTATTCCGCTCACAACTAGGTTAAAAGATGGCAAATATTATCATAATATAGATTTAGGAGATGGACTCGCTAGGAAGGTCATTTTATCTCAAATTAGACTAATTGACTCTAAAAGATTGGAAGAAAAGATTTGCACGATTAATGAAGCGCAATTTAGTGCTATTAAACAAAAAATCATCCGACTACTCGAATGATTTTTGTATTTTCCTCCTCGCCGAAGCGAGGCAAGGCCGAAGCCATTTAGAATTTAATGATAACAGAATGATATTTATTGTCAAACTGACTCTTGAGGAAAAGCCAAATTCATGATATATTGAGATTATCTAAAATCTAAAAAATAAAATCTCAAAACTACATCTAAAAGTTTAAATTTTTTATGCGTGTTTTGTCAAAATTTACAATTTTACTTGTGAATTTGAGATTTGAGATATTAGATTTGAGATATTTTTATGCCTAACTTCAATCGTTTTACCATAAAAGCCCAAGAGGCGCTTCAGAACGCGCAAGATTTAGCCTCAGCCGAAAATCAGGGAGAATTGAAGCCTCTCCATCTTTTGTCGTCTCTTGTTATTGATAGCCAATCGCTTGTTCAGCCAATTTTGGTTCGTCAAGGTATTAATATTGAAGTACTACATCAGGAGATATCGGCAGAGATAAAAAAATTGCCGAAAATTTTATCAAACTCTAATGTAGGACAACTTTATCTTTCGCAAGATTTAATTCGCGTCTTGGATACGGCTGCAAAAATAGCGTCACAACAAAAAGATGAATATATTTCTTGCGAGCATTTGCTTATGGCGCTTGTTGAAGTACCGGGTATTACAAAAATATTACTTGAAAAATTTGGTGTAAGGCGTGACGCGATGCTTAGAACTCTAGCTCAACTTCGTGGTTCTATGAGAGTAACCGACGAAACACCGGAGTCTAAGTTCCAAGTTTTAGAAAAATACGCTATAAATCTGACAAAACTGGCGAGAGATGGAAAACTAGACCCCGTAATTGGTCGCGAAGAGGAATTAAAGAGAGTAATTCAGGTTCTTTCTCGCCGCACAAAAAATAATCCAGTTTTAATCGGTGAGCCAGGAGTGGGAAAGACCGCTATAGTTGAAGGTTTGGCACAAAAAATAATTTCTGGTGATGTTCCAGAACCTTTAAAAGGAAAAGAAATTGTAATGTTAGATCTCGGTTCGCTTATTGCAGGCACAAAGTTTCGTGGAGAATTTGAGGATCGCCTTAAGGCGTTTATGAAGGAAATTCAAAATTCTGCGGGACGCATTATACTTTTTATAGACGAAATTCATATGATAGTAGGCGCAGGTTCTGCCGAGGGCGCAGTAGATGCATCAAACTTGCTTAAACCACCACTTGCGCGTGGCGAGCTTCATGCAATTGGTGCCACCACCACAAGGGAATATCAACGCCATATTGAAAAAGATCCTGCGCTTGAGCGTCGTTTTGCTCCAATAGTTGTTGAGGAGCCATCCACTGAAGACGCCATTTCAATTCTTCGTGGTCTTAAAGAAAAATATGAGATTCACCATGGAGTGCGAATAACAGATGAAGCAATTATTGCGGCAGTAAACCTTTCTGCGCGCTATATTAGCGATCGCTTTTTGCCAGACAAGGCAGTGGATTTAATAGACGAAGGGGCGGCGGCACTGCGTATTGAAACCGAAAGTTTGCCAGCAGAGATTGAAAAAATTAGAAAATCCATTATGGGCTTGGAAGTGGAAAGACAGGCTTTAACGTCAGATAACAAACCAAATAATGGCGTTACTTTTAATAAGTCTAAAGAAACTGAAAAGCGTCTTAAGGCGATAGAAAAAGAGTTGACTGAATTTAAAGAAGAAAATGATAATCTTTCGGCAAGGTGGCATGCAGAAAAAATTAGTTTTGAACATTTGCATGAGCTAAAGAGCAAAATAGAAAATTTAAAGCGCGAAGCAGAAACTGCCGAGCGAGAAGGTAACTTAGAGCGAGTGGCCCAAATTTTATATGGCGAATTACCGCAGTCCAAAAAAGATATGTTAATTTACGAGAAGAAACATTTTGGCGGAGGTGGTAAAGGTGAAAAATTCTTAAAAGAAGCAGTGCGCGAAGAAGATATTGCTTCAGTTGTTTCAAGATGGACCGGCATTCCAATATCACGAATGTTAGAGAAAGAAAGCGAAAAATTAATACGTATTGAAGATGTATTAAAGGAACGCATTATAGGTCAAGATGTGGCTATTACGGCAGTCTCTAGCGCCTTGAGGCGTGCTCGTGCTGGACTTTCAGATGAAAATAAACCACTTGGATCATTTATGTTTTTGGGGCCAACTGGTGTTGGAAAGACTGAACTTGCAAAAGGATTATCAGACTTTATGTTTAATGATGATAAAGCTTTAGTGCGCGTTGACATGTCAGAATATATGGAAAGGCATACGGTTTCAAAGCTCATAGGTTCTCCTCCGGGCTACATTGGCCATGAAGAAGGTGGCTTTTTAACCGAAATAGTGAGGCATAGACCATATTCACTAATTCTTTTTGATGAAATTGAGAAAGCTCATCCAGAAGTTTTCAACATTCTATTGCAAGTATTAGATAATGGCAGATTAACTGACAGCAAAGGCAAAACAGCTAATTTTAAAAACACTATCATTATAATGACTTCAAATGTTGGGTCAGAAATAACTAGAGCAATGTCCAATATTGGTTTTGCGACCTCTGAAGAAACTAAATTGTTATCAGAAGAGGAAGAATATAAGGAAAAGATTATGGCGGCTCTAAAAGATAATTTTCGACCGGAGTTTTTGAACCGTATTGATGAGATTGTTATCTTTAATCCACTCACACCTACCGATTTACAGAAAATCGTAGAAATTCAGTTGGAATTAGTGCGACGTCGCCTTGCACATAAAAATATTAAAATAACTATTGGAAGTGAAGCTAAAAAATATCTGGCCGAGGAAGGTTTTGACCCCGAGTATGGTGCGCGCCCAGTTAGACGTCTTATACAAAAAACAATTTTAGATAAATTGGCCGATAAAATCATTAAAGGAGAAGTAAAGAATGGCGATAAAGTTAAGATCAATTTTAAAGAAAATTCCTTGGTTATTGGGCGGTAAGCCCAGTAACAACTACGGCAGTCGCTTTTATCTTTTTTTGCCGTCTTTATAAAGTTTTTCAATAACGTGAGTAATTATTTAAAAATATCGCGGCAATATATTTTTGCGATTTGGGAAAAAAATGCCTTATTGTTACTGGGTAAGCCCAGTAACAACTACGGCAGACGCGTTTATCTATATTAT
>JAUXUB010000007.1 GCA_030680955.1 bacterium
TAATTAAATATTGAATTCTTGGCTTCTTTCCATCTAAATCCAGGGGGTGCTTCTACAATATATTGAATTCCAGTTTTTACTCCAGATTGTTTGTCAAAAACTAATTGGTAAGTAATTCCACTCTTTGGTGCAATTGCCGACAAACGCTCATAACTAAATGATATTGTGCTTGACGATTGTGGATTAGTAAAACGCCATGCAGAAAACACATTTTTCCCACTCTCAATGCCAGAACCTTCAAGAAGCGCAATATCTGGATCCACTACATAACCTTTAGCAATAAAATTTATTGGTGCATTAATAGTGCGAGGAGTGTCATTCGTTATGTTAATAAGTTTTGCTTCAGGCGAAGTAAGAAGACGAATATAATCTTTATTTGTCACATTATACCACCTATAGGCAGTCTTGCCTCCACTATGGTCTCTTTTTATTATAACAGAATTTGTCGCTTTACCTGTCATATCAAATGTTGAACTTGCTATTATATGTTGCTCTATGTAAGCGTCTGTTTTTCCACCAGCAACATTTGCATTTACCACTGCTAAATAATCGCCACTCCAATTATCTGGCGCATCAAACACTGCTCCTGCCATTTCATATTTTTCCATAAACTGCTCCAGTGATTTATCTTTAAAATAAATCTGAATATCTTTAGATACGATACGCGCGCGCAATAATTCAAAAAGTTTATTTTTATCACCACTATTTAGCGCAGATAAACGACTAAGAAGAATTGGCGTCATATCGGCCAATATTTTTTTTGGTTGATTTTTTGCCTTATTAGTCCCCGCTTCTACCTCGTATTGAACTTTATCAAGAAAATTTTCTTTGGTTATAGTTAATTTATATTGTGAAAGCTCTATCGGCCCGGCTAAGCCAATGAGATCTACTATAACATTGGTATTTACTGCTATGGCACCAATAAATGTTGTATTTTTTTCTTTATAAATTAATGAATCTTCTAATCGACCAATAACTTTTTCTGCGGACAATCTATAATCTAAAAACCAATTGGCATCGCGAGCCTCCCAGTCGGTTATCATTATTTGAAGTGGTTTAGGTGGTATTATTTTTTTATTTATCCAACCATCTGGATCGTAAATATCTCGGACGTCAAAAGATTGCAGGGCACCCTTACTTAAAGTGAGCGAAGCGTAACTACCAAGAAATCCGCCGCTAGGTCGCATTTCTGAAGAATTTTGGAATAATAGTAAAAGATTGCTTGGGGTATCGCTTCCAATGGTTTTAATTAATGCCGTTAAAAATTCATCTGCAGCATATCCTTCCTTAAAAGACGAAATGTTGTTTCCGGTATCTGGCAAATTCACATAATTAGAAATAAATGAATTAGAAATTGAAGAATTTAATTTTTGCAAAGTTTCACCAGAGGATATAACTTGCTTTAAATCTCCCTGCATTGTTTTTAAAATTTCTGCAAATTTATCTCCTTCGCCATTCATAAAATATACAATTCCAAATTCTTTTAACTTGGCAATATCTTCGTTTAACGCAATTGCGCTAGTTAATGCAATTTTAGAATTATCAAAAGTCAGCTTTGCATTTTCTGCAACAGGAAATATCGTGCCAAGTAGGGCGCTTAGCCCAAGCAAACCGCGTTTATTAAGTTGGCTTCCTAAGGAATCTAATCCTAAACCTGCATTTTTTAGGGCAACTCCCGCTTCTTCATTTTTAAAACTTTTAAAAGCGACTATAGCGCTAGATAAATTACTTGTAATAGTATTTATTGATCCTCGTGCATTATCACGAAGACTATACAAACTTAAACCGTATAAAATCACTGCTAAACAAAGCGTCATAGCAAAAACAGTTTTGAGCTTGCTCCGATTATTTCTTTTTTTAATTAAAGCACTATTTGAAATTCTGTCGTATTTTGTAAGTCCTGAAAGAAAATCTGTCGAGTCTTTGGGTCTTAATTTTACACTTTCTACTTTTTCACCAACTAAATGCACCTCAATGTGCTTTACTGGTTTAGTAAAATTTTCATAATTTTTTTCCACAGCCAGGCTAGCCATTTTGTTTTGTGGCTCAAATGTTACAGGCGGTTTTACATCATGTAAGATTTTCGAAATATTTTTTTTATAAGCGCGCATATATTAAAATATTACTTCCAGATTATTTTTTTATTGACACGCAACTAATCAGCCAAATACAATCAGCTCATTACTCCATTATACCAGGTAGTGAAAATTTGAGCATCTTTTTAGTTATTGTATTTTGATATTTTATCTTTAAAAATGTAAATTATTGGTCTAATATGAAATAATTTTAACACTCAAATTTCTACTACCTGGTTATAAGTCTTAATCGTTTTTTTTGCAGTACTCTCCCAGGAGAATCTTTTTATATTTTCTAACCCAGCGCTAACTAACTTATCCCTAACGTTTCTGTTAGTAATTATCTCTACTAAAGATTCATGAATTTCTTCAATGCTCCAAGGATTTATAAGTCGAGCTGATTCACCTAAAATTTCAGGTAGTGATGTTCTATTAGATGAAATAACTGGAACGCCACAAGCTTGGGCTTCAAGTGGCTGAAAACCAAATCCTTCAAAAAACGAAGGGTATACAAAAATTTCTGACGCGTTATAAAGCAATGCTCTTTCGTCAGATTTTGGCGATCCAAAAAAACGAATGGACTCTACATTTCGCGCCATCCGTGCTTCACGTAGTAATTCTTTTGAAAGCCAGCCAACTCTCCCGGCTAAAACAAGCTCAAAATCTTTAAAACTCGGATTTGATTTTAGTAAATCAAATGCGCGAATAAGCGCGGGAATATTTTTGCGTGGCTCAAGCGTACCAAGATACAAAATAAAGGGTTTATTTAATTTATTAGTCTCTTTAAACTTAAGAAGATCTATAGAATCTTTTTTTAGTACTCTAAAAGATGAGTGAATACCAGAATAAATTACTGTAATTTTCTCGGATGGAATACCCAAAAAATCTTGTAAGTCACTTTTTGTAAATTCAGAAACAGCAATGCATTGCGCCGCTCTTCGCGCTGTTTCTCTATAGCCTTGTAGCCAATGCCAAACTCTATGCCTTGTAGAAAAAAAGTCTGGGTGATGTAAAAAAGAAAGGTCGTGGAAAGTAACTACGTGTGGAAGTTTTGTACCAATAATATTAAAATGGGGACTAAAAACAAGATCTGCTTTACCTACAAGAGTTTCCACTTTTGGTATCTTGAATAAACGTGACGAGAGATCTAATAATTTATTCGGAATTTTTTTTGAAACAATTCTAACTCTTTTGTTTTCTAACCAACAAGCTGGCAGTGAAACTTTGTTAACGCCATTATAAAAAAGCAAATATTCTTCATCGCTTGAAACTTTAAGCAAACTATCTATAAGGTTTGTGGTATACTCTTCAATTCCAGAAGATCCGCCTCTACTTAAAAGTCGAACATCAACAATAATTTTTTTGGACATTGTAAGTTTTTAAATAATCTCTAAATATTTTTAAATATCAGTTTCTTTTTTGAATTTTGAGGACATTTAGCGTTTAGAATTTAGAATTTCCGCGGTTTAACACATTAAACTGCGGTGGGATCTGTAAAAATAATTTCAATAGTTTTTAGGATTATTTTTAAATCAAGTACTAAAGAAGGATTATTTAAATAAAAACCATCAAGTTCTAATTCTTTTAAAAAAGGGAGTGAAGACGCGCCACTAACTTGACTAAGCCCTGTTACACCTGATTTAGCATATATAAGATGTCTATATCCTTTTGGATAATTTAACACCTCACTTGGTTCATGAGGCCTAGGGCCAACAAGAGCAAGCTCACCAGTTAAAACATTTATAAGTTGCGGAAATTCGTCAATCCTAGTTTTCCTTAGTATTCGTCCCACCCGAGTAACGCGTGGATCTGATTTTATCTTAAAAAAAGGCCCATCATGACGTTCATTAAATTTTATAAGTTCTGCTTTCATGGTGTGCGCATCCTTCACCATAGATCTAAATTTATAAACGTGAATAACTTTTCCATTACTGATGCGAGGTAAACGCACGATCACACGTCCATCTGTGTCAAGTTTAATAGCAATTATTATAAAGGGAAGTAATGGAACCAAAAAAAATAATCCCAAAAGAGCACCTGAAATATCTAAAAGTCTTTTCCCAGTATAAGTGGTCGCCATATCCTATAAATCATAATCGGAAAAACCATTTACATCAAACTACTACGGCGGTGCTAAATAAATACATTGGTAACACTTTTGTTATTATTTAATAGCTTTCTGATTTTGTAAAGAAAACACGCTATGTCCGACCCCAGCGAGGTCGGATCGCTTGCGCTCGGCCTTGCTCGCCCTACCGCTTTATCTAAACAGAATGTCTCACAGGCGCAAAAAGCTTGGCTTCGCCGTCGAGGCGAATTTTTGTGCCGAGAGCAAGGTGCGCCTAGCCGCTGGAAGCGAGGCGACACCGTTTCTGTGTGATAAAGCGGTAGGGCACCTGCCCGCAAGGCCTCCCTGCGCTACGCCATAGGCTTCGGCGAGGCGAGCGCGACAGTTTTCTTAACAAAATCAAAAAGCTCTAAAACACTACAGTTATATCTAATTTTTTATAACGTTATTTTAATGATAGAATAAATGAATGAAAGTTGCTTTAATACATGATTATTTAAATCAATGGGGGGGGGCAGAACGTGTGCTTGAGGTTTTGGCCGAAATGTTTCCAGACGCTCCAATATATACGCTACTTTACGATGAAGAAAAAACTCTTCATAAATTTTCAGGTAATATAGGAAAATACCGTAAAATAATAACCAGTTTTTTAGATAAGCCGAGAGTCCGTAAAAACCACAGGCCATTCATTCCACTTATGCCTCTTGCAATGCGACTACTCAAACTAGATCCAAGTATTGACCTTGTAATTTCATCATCAGCAAGTTTTGCAAAAGGAATACATTTGGGACCAAACACAAAACATCTTTCCTACATTCACTCGCCGCTTCGTTATGCCTGGGAAACCGACTATTTACCACCAGAAACAACAAGCCCACAGCGATTTTTGTACAAACCGCTTCTTAGTTACCTGCGTAGATGGGACTTTTCTGCCGCACAAAAACCAGAAATATTAGTAGCCAATTCAGTGTTTATTTCAAGAAAAATTAAAGAGTATTATGGACGCGATTCTTTAATAATCTATCCACCAGTAGATCTTTCAATTTTTAATCCGGACACTAAATATGATACACAAAATTCCAAAAAATATTTTCTTGCAATCGGTAGATTTCTTCACTATAAAAAATTTGATCTTATCATAGAAACTTTTCGTGAACTTGGTTTACCACTAAAAATAGTTGGACGTGGACGAGAAGAAGAAAAATTAAAAAAACTTGCGTCCGGCACAACAAATATAGAATTTTTACCTTTTGCTAAAAACGATATGGAACTTAAAAAACTATATCAAAATGCTCGCGCGCTAATTTTCCCTCAAATTGAAGATTTTGGGCTTGTAGCGGCCGAGTCCATAGCATGTGGAACACCAGTTATTGCGTATAATGCGGGTGGCGCAAAAGAAATAGTAAATAATTACTCTGGAATACTCTTTCCACAACAAACACAAAAATTTCTTGTAAGAGCCGTTAATGAATTTATTCTAAAAGAAAATAATTTTAAACCTGAAATAGTAGCCGAGCAAGCAAAAAAGTTTTCTAAAGATAACTTTATTTTAGAAATAAATAAAATTATTAAACAATATTTTACCCCACACTAATAGACCTCTTGCATAGTTAAGATTATGATCAAAATTTTATTCCCTCTGCTTGTCGAAGGGGAAATTCTGTCTTTGCGAGGGTTATCCCGAAGCAATCCATTTAGATCAGACTAGATTGCTTCGCTCCGCTCGCAAAGACGGAAAAATATAACAGCAATGTAAGTCTTCGACGAGCAGAGACAATGATCAGTTTCTATTTTATATTGCAAAAGGTCTAATATTTGATTCACAAAAACACTTTGCAGACCTATTTTCGACAGGTCCAATCGAACGAATTATTTACATAATGCAAAAGTTTATTCATATCCTCAAAGCTATGCTCTGAACCCAAAATAACACTGTATATTTTTCCACCACACGGTGCACCAGTCACAAGTAATAGATTTTGTTTTGCTCTCGGCGTCTCCCCTGTTTTACCGCCAATTATTTTAAAAGGTAAATCTGTAGCATCGAGAAGTAGGTCTGTTTTTTGAACTAAACCTATGTAGTTCTTTTGAAAATCGTATAAATTAAATTCTTTTTTTGTAGTGATGGATAAAATATCGGGACGATTTTCACTTAAATATCTCCCCAATTTATAAAGATCAAAAACTGTTGAATGGTTTATTAAATCACTACCAATTTCAGGATCTAGCCCTGTTGGATTTACATAACTGGTATCTAGAAGACCAAGGTCTGTCGCTTTTTTATTCATTAAACTGATAAATTTATCTCTGTTTAATTGTTCTGCAAAAGAATTCGCCATTTCATTGTGGGACGCTATAAGTAATGCATTTAATGCATCGGGGAAAAGAAAACTATCGCCTGCATGATAAATTCCAGTTAACCCTTTATCTTTCAAGGTATTTTTAGAAATTGTAATTATGTCATAAGGTTTATATTGCTCTGATGCAACAATTGCAGTCATAAGTTTTGTGATACTTGCTATGGGACGTACTGCTTCTTTATTTTTTTCAATTAATATATTTTCTGTACCATTTAGAGTAACAGAAATTGACATAAACGATGCTGCCGAAAGATTAAGACCGTCTATATTTTGTTTAATAAAAGGAAATGAGCTAGCATCAAAATTTGATTCATTATACGTTAAACCTTGTTGCCAATTTTTTGAAGTATTTATTCCAACGAAACGCCAATGCCATGGTTCATATTTAAATCCACTTACTTCTTTTTTGTCTTTCGGATAACTATTTATAAAACCATATTTATAGCCATTCTTTTTTAGCCATTTTCCTCCGGCACTATTTTCAAAACCTGCATCTACACTTCTAAAATTTATAGATTTATCTGTGAGGTCCACGGCGCTTCCAAGCTGATGTTCAGATAATCCAGGTTTTGCAATGGCATCTAATGCTTCAACTCCAGCAATCCGTATCCAAAAATCATAGAGATACTTTTGTATTTCTGGATTTCTAAACCCAGATGATATCATAAATTCTACGCCATCATATTTCGCATCCTTAAACATTGCAGTTACATAAGAAACAACGTCCTCACGTAAACATATCACACCAACTGTTTTTACCATGTCTGATATATCCAAAAGCGAAGACGGTGAATAATTTAAGGGCAGTGGATTAGCACTAGTAACTTTTTGCATCAAAAAATCTGGATAAATTGTGTTTGGCGCAGGACAAAGATGTGAGAGAAATATTTCATTTAATTTATTTCGTGTTTCAGTGTTAACCTCGCCAGTTTGCACAAGAGTATATTCTTTTTGAAAATTTATTACTGCTTTCTTTGTAAGATCGCCATAATACCCAGTGATCTTTTTTTCTGGGTAAATTTCGCTATCTTGGGACAACATTCTCTGAAGCAATAACACATCACTTCCCTCCGAAGTGTATGCTAAAGTATTTTTTAATGATCCGCTCTGTTGCCACTTTTTTAGCAAACCTATTTCAATTGCAGTAATTTGAGCAAGCTTATTAGGACCTCTAGTTGATGAGATGCGTAAAGGCAATTTGTCTGCAACCCGCAAAACGACTAACATTAAAAGAATTACAAAAACACTACAAGCGATGACTAGTACTTTTTTATTAATACCATAAAAATATTGCATAATTAATCAGTTTTAATTTGACGAATACCAAACATCGTTGCGCCATTTCCAATTTGCATCCATTCCACCAAAAACAAAAATCCTATCTTTAAATATTAAAACCGAGTGGTCTTCTCGGCCAAGCCATGGAGGATCTGTTTGTGTTTTTTGCCAGTTTAGTCCGTCGTCCGTATACCAAATATCATTTACACCTTTTCCTTCTAAATCATTAAGTCTACCAACTATCCACATTTTATCACGCAGAACAACCATAGAATGCCCCTGACGATCTTGCCATGGCGGATTGGCGTTAACTAATTCCCAATTAAGTCCATCGCTTGAAGACCAAACATCCTTAAACGTCTCTTTCTTTATATTCATACCGCCCGAAAGATATATTTTCCCCTTATAAACAGCGGTTGCATGATCCCAACGCGAACTCCAAGGAATTGTAGTTGTTGCCTTATTCCATTCTGTTCCATTATCCGACCACCAAACGTCATTAAATGTTTGTCGTTTATCATAATTGACCCCACCCATAAACCAAATTTTTCCTTGAAACACTTCCGCTGTTTGACCTTCCCTTGCTGGCCAAGCAGCATTTGCAACAACTTTAGTCCAAGTTATTCCATCTGTTGAATTCCAAATATCGCTCGTATAACCAGAAATAGTACTCCATCCACCAAACATCCATAATTTATCTTGAAAAACTACTACGGACATTGATCTTCTCTCTGCCCATTCTGCATGAGTCTTTACTTCTTGCCAATTTACGCCGTCTTCACTTGTCCAAATATCATTAAAATGAGGCGCCTCCCAATACTTAACATTATAATTTTTATCAATAACTTTATTTGCATCTAGCCCACCCATTGTCCACATTTTATTTTGAAATACAAAGCTTACTGCAGAATCTCTCGTTTCCCACTCTGCAGAAGAAGTTGCCAGAGTCCAAGTTAATAAACTAGGGTCAAATTTCGGTGCTTGATAGACCGAAGATTCCACAGCTCCAAGTGGCATACCATCACTTTTTGAATAATTAAAAAAATATAAAGAAAGATTAGTTATAATAAATACTACTAATCCTATTATAAGAAAAGTTTTGTCTTTAAAATAATTCATAAAGTTACTATTGGTGTCTCTATTGTACCAAGTTAGAACCTATTTTCAAAACAAGAAACTGCGTATGGTAAATAAAAAAACGCGCCAGAGGTCTTTCGACTTAGCGCGGAGCAGTGGAATCTGCTCAGTCCTTCCTGCCGTTACGGCAGAAGATGTCCCTCGAGGAGTGACTGGATCTTCTTGTCGTTGTAGACGACGAAGGTGATGGTCTGGATCGACGTGCCGGGGTTCTTCTTGATGAAAGACCTGACACCTACACCCATTCCCACAGCTGCCTCGTCGAGACTTTTTTCCACCGCTCCCCGCATGACGCCCATGCGGATGGTGGGCACGGTCACCGACTTGAAGCCAGCGTCCGAAGCTGCTTTGAGGCCGGCGTAGACGACTTCGGCCAAGGAGCGCTGCAGATCATCTACCACGAACACGACGTTCGCGAAGGCTCCATCGTGCGCGTGACCATTGCTCTTTGCGACCACTGTCTTCCCGTCCTTGAGTGGTCTGGCATTCGTCGCTTGCAGATGGAAGAGATTGCCCGCGGCTCGGTTGATGACGCCGTCGATTCCCCCGAACCACATACCACCGGAATTGATGGCGGCGATAAGGGCATCTGCTTTCACTCTGGCGATATCGCCAGAAACGACTGACACGGATATCTTACTCACTTGAACCTCCCTTTTTGCTTGGCTTAGCTCTATGCATAAGCCGACGAAATTGCTAGTGGAAATTATAGCATATTTTAATCCAAAAGTCAAATTGTGCCCGGGGCCGGACTTGAACCGGCATGCCTTGCGGCGAACGATCTTAAGTCGTTTGAGTCTGCCATTCCTCCACCCGGGCATTTTATAAATTAGTCAAAAATAATGCTTTTCTTTTAAGACCGACCGAAAATCCAGGATAATACATAAATTTTAATAAATCTTGAGTGTCTCTTGTAGCATAACCAAGTTTTAACGAACGTCCATCATTGTAGCTACCTAGAGTCTTTGTTGCAAGTCCAATTTCTTTATTTAGAATTCTCATTAATCGCAACAAAAAAAGTCTGCTGCCAGATGTAAAGTTGCTACGTAACTCAATGCGAGGTTTATTATTTTTTGACGATATATAGTGCACATAAAAAACACTGCCATCACCATCAAAATAACCACGAATAAAGTCTGGCAAGTATCTATGTGGCACACTAGGGAATGTTATTACTTTGCTTTTACACCTCAATCCCCCTAATATTTCTAATTTTTTATACAAATATTTTGAATAAAAAATCAAACTCCAAGAATTATCGCTAGAACTCTTTATTATCGGATTTGAAGAACTTGCCGCATTTCTTATGTCCGATAAAATTTGTTTATCGTTTGATACAAATACTATCCTGTATGATCTGTCTTGTCTCATATATCCATCTGCAAACCAAAAACCTAGAACATAGGCCATTTCGGGTGACCAATTATCAAAAAAGTTCTCGTTTAACTTATACTTTCTGCTATGATAGAAAGTCGAAAGTTTCATGGGATTCTGATTTACATTACTCGAGGCGCCGGTGAGAATCGAACTCACGTATATGGGTTTTGCAGACCCATGCTTTACCACTTAGCAACGGCGCCTTAAAAATAATAAATACTGCATGACTACAATAATATATTACCCATCTATTAACAATTTTTCAATGTTTGCGGCATGTTCATATCCTTTATCTATTTTAAAAACTAACTGAGGCATTGGTTTTATATTTATCTTCTTTAAAAGAAGCATCTGTAAATATCCGGTTCTATTAGTTAGCATCTTTGAAACTATATCCGCTTTTTCGGATGGAATAACAGAAACGCCAATAATCGCTCTCTCCATTTTTTTATCAAGGTCCATCGAAGCAATCGTAACTAAAACTCCGGGCGGAAATTCAACCTCTCGTAAAATTATCTGGGAAAGCTCAGACTGAATTAAACTAGTAACCCTCTCGGACCTAGTATACATTTTATTATTGTTTGGACTTCTCATTATTTAGATGGTGGAGGTACAATAATAATATCCCCCACTTCAACTACGACAGGCGATTCAAGAAACACACCACATTCTTTTCCAACCTCAACGCGAGAAGCATCTTGTTTTCCAGATCTTAAACTTTTTATTCTACCGTGACCCAAAATAACTTCGCCACGTTTAATATCTAAATAGCTTTTATTTTTAATCTCCCCTTCAGTCACCTTGCCTCCAACTAATTGTTCGTTATTTTTCTGATTAAAAACTTTTAGCACTTCTAAAATTCCCTGTGGTGGCGGAATTTTTATCCGAATTAGTTCAACTTTTAATTTATCTATAAGCTCGTAAACAATTTTTGAAATTATTATTTTAACATTTTGGTTTTGAGCCAAAACTTCTACCGCCTTATCCGCAGTTGTATTAAAACCGATTATTGTTGCGTGAGCCGCGCTCGCATCTTTTACATCGCTGTCGGTAATATTCCCCACTCCCTCACCCCAAATTCTTATGCCAACCTCGTCTTCTTTGAGAGCGCCTATTATTTGAGCTGCGGCTTCAAGAGAGCCAGAACTATCTGCTTTTAAGATAATGATTAATTCTTCAACTCCTTTTTCGGTTTTACCTCTATTATTTTTATCTTTTAATTCGATATCGGTATTTAAAATTGCTTTTTCGTCTGTAGAAAAAATTTCACCAACTTGAGGCAAGATTTCAAATCCCAATATTACTGCTGGTGAAGAAGGTTGAAGTTCATCAACGTTTTCTCTAATAAAATTTTGTAATGCTTTAATTTTACCTTTTGCGGTTGCGGTAAAAATCTCTTCTCCTTTTCTAAGAGTTCCATCTTTAATAATCATTGTTACTTCATTACCGCGAAATTTATCTAGCTTCGCTTCTATTATAATACCAGTCGCTGGTTTGCTCTCGTCATACGAAAGATCAAGAAATTCAGCGGCAAAAAGCAATAAATCCAAAAGTTTATCTACGCCTTCACCAGTTTTTGCAGAAATAAGTTCAAAAGAAATATCACCACCATAACCTTCAAGTAAAACTTCGTTCTGCGCTAAGTCTTGTTTAACTTTTTCTATATCCGCATTATTTTTATCAATCTTGTTTATTGCAACTACAAACGGAGTGTTAGATTGTTTCAAGATTTGTATAGACTCTTTAGTTTGTGGTTTTACACCGTCATCTGCCGCAACAACCAAAATAGCAAGGTCTGCAACATTAGCTCCACGCGAACGCATTTTACTGAAGGCTTCGTGTCCAGGAGTATCTAGAAATGTAATTAATTTATCTTTATGGAGTACCTCATATGCACCAGTTGCCTGAGTAATACCTCCAGCTTCCTTTTTTAACATCTCTGTCTTTCTTATATATTGAAGTAAGCTAGATTTGCCATGGTCAACATGCCCCAAAACAACCACGATTGGTGAACGTAGTTTTGCTTGCCCTCCGCCTGCCTGCGGTGAGCCTGTCGAATCCGTCGAATGGGCGTCTAAATTTTGTTTTATTAAATCTGTCATAATTGTTGCTCCATTTTAGCCAAATAGACATTTGCCATTTTTCTCTATGTGCTTGACATGATAACAAGAAAAATGCGGAATGTCTAATGTGATTACAACAAATTTTAGTTTGATTTTACTTTTTAAAAATGTTTAAATAACTCTAAGGAGGCGTCGCATAGAGGCCTAGTGCCACGGTTTGCTAAACCGTTAGGGGAGAAATCCCCTCGAAGGTTCGAATCCTTCCGCCTCCGCCAGTAGTTTTGAAAAATGGCTATCAAAATTCCCTTATTTTGCGCTACATTTCAAAACTGAAAAGTGATAAAATAGATGAACCTTGAAGGGATTCGAACCATGCAAGACGATACAACAAAACCAACAGGAGTCGTATTTATTTTATTGAAAGATGATAAAAAGGTTCTTCTTCAGCTTCGAGATGGTAACGACAAAAAGTTCCCAAACACATGGTGTTTCCCTGGAGGAAGAAAAGACGGTAACGAGTCATACATAGATACTGTTTTGCGAGAAGCCCAGGAAGAATACGAGATTGCTCTTACTCCTGAAGATTGTAGTTTGGTGACAACTTACACTATCGACGGACTTGTCGAGAATAACCATGTATTTGTTTGCAGCGTCGGCAATCAGCAACCCGTATTGCATGAAGGAGCTGATATGAAATGGGTAGATGTAAAAGACATCCGGACGTTAAAACTTGGATTCCAGCAAGAAAGATTCGTACCGGAACTAGTGTCTTATCTTGATAAGGTATAATCCAATACAAGGTGTATATCGGATTATAGTGGATTGTATCGGTAAATTTATATGAGAATCCCCAAAACGATTAAAAAGAATATTGGTATTTCGCCAGTGCGTCTGGCAGAGCTTAAGCGTGGCACGCTTATTGCTTCTACCGGTTCCTCACTTCGTCTTTCTGGCTCCAAAGTCACCAACGAGCAGGTCGAGCAGATTCTGAACGAGATCAGTAAATCTTCTTGGCAAAAGTAGGTACTTCGAACGAATCGGGCTTTTTTTGGTAAATCCGTCTTAAATCACGTACAAGTTTATCAACACGAGTGTAATGAAGCGACCTAATAGGTTCTAATTTCGGGACATCGCCACCGCAGATTGAAACTTCCGAATCCGAAAGGTGGAAGAAGCCCCGCGCTACAAACATGAGCAATAAAAATGATTTATCTGGATTGCTTTTTAAAGCACCTGTAATGATAATTTTTTCTCATAAAAATTCTTTCGCTTTTTGAATTGCCGTTCAAGAAATTCAACTTTTTCGTCTTGGAAATCAATTATATGCTTTACTCCTTCTCCACGAAGACGCCCGATATATTGAACAATTTTTCCTTCAAAAGAAAATGGGAATGCCAAGACAATACTCACTACTCCGTGTAAATCAAATCCCTCGCCAAGTAATTGTCCTGTAGTTAATATAACTTGAAAATTCCCGGCTTTAATTTGATCAAACTTTATTCTTCTCGATCGCGCAGAGTCATCTCCAGAAACGGAAATGGCCTCAACATCCCCACCAAGATATAATTTCAACATTTCAATGTGATCTTTTCTTTCAGTAAGCACAAGCACCTTTCGTACTAATTTTGTCTCATTTAAAATAGCTTCTGCTATTTGTTTATTTCTGGCTGAATCATAACAAATAGTCTTTGCTAGTGTTTCATAATGATCCGTTTTGTATCGAAACGGAATAAATAATTTGGTCGTATAGATACTGATATCGAATGTTCTTTTACTTTCTTTGCTATTAGCAGTAGCCATTTCGGCAATAACAGGTCCAATAATAAGTTCCGTGATTTTTTCGGATCCGAATTTTCGTTCATGAGTAGCCGTAAGTCCAAAAAAATATTTGCTTCTAAATGAGCGGATAAGTTCGCGATATGTTTTTGCAGGCACATGATGACACTCATCCACAACAATGACCCCAAAAGAATCTGTAATTTCTTTTAGATTTTTATATCTCGCGAGACTTTGTAAGGTTGCGACAGTAATTTGTTTGCCTATTTTCTTCTTAGTTGCAGAAATAACACCAATTTGAATCTTTGATATCCCGAGAAATTGCTCTGTTCGTTCTATCCACTGGAATAATATTTGATTGCGATTAACTAGAATTAATGCCGGAACAGCGAGCTTGACGATAAATTCAAGCGCGATAATCGTTTTTCCACTTCCGGGCGGAGCGACAATAATGCCATTGGTATACTTGATCGCTTCTTCAAGTAAATCTTTTTGATTATTACTCAAAGAAATAACCGACTTAAATTTTATCGGCTCAAATCTCTTATATTCTTCTTTGATTTCGTAAGGCAATCCTTTCTCTTTTAAAAATATCTCAAGCTCCCCGACAAATCCCCTAGGAAGTGTGATGCTACTTCCTTTATCCTCAATTAAATTAAAATATTTTTCTATGCCGTAAACCGATTTACCAAGCCGTTTTTTTGTTGCATACTCTTTATTAAAAATATTTAGCTTGTCTTTTATGAATGTAGCCACTGTGGCTGGGATAGTAGATTTATCAATATGCATAGAACCATCAACTGTAATATGAATACTGGAATTATTTAAAGTTTTATTTTGAACCTCAATATTTTTGCCATCAAATAAAGTCTTGTATACAGAATCCAATTCACTGTCAGAATGTTTGTGAATTGTTTTTAAAAAATCCCATTGATTTGGAAATGAAACAAATGTGTTTGGATCGCAAAAAACTGTCATACCAAGTTTTACCCGTTCCCCCTGCAATGGAAGAGCTATTAAATTTCCAAAACCTCCATCGGTTATTGTGTCTTGATTAGGAAACAACCTGTCAAAACTAATCTCTTTTGCAAATTCCGAATAATTAAATGTTCTTCGCAAAATCTCAAGAATAATCACCCTGGATTTCCAACATGGATATGTATTTTCAAAAAAGACCCACGCATGAACACCGTTCCCTGAACGAGAGATCTCTGTATACGATTCAATACTAAATCTTTTGCAAGCATTAACAAACTTTTGACAGTCATTTTTCCAATCGCCTTCATCAAAATCAGCCGCAATAAAGTAAGAGGTATTATCCTGAAGTACAGGATAGATGCCAATGGTTTCTTTCCCAAAAAGATGTGCTAGCAAGATTTCGTCTGTAAGCGGCGCAAGCGTTTTGTGTTCAAAGTTTTTAATCGTACCACCTTTTGCTCTATGAGCATTAAACTTGTTCCAATCAAAAAGATACGCTGGCGCCCATCCGCTTTTGTCGTTTTTCTCCCACCTGCGAGGATACGCATCTGTTCTTCCTCGAAAAAAAGATGAGTAAAGCGTAATTTTTTCTTGATTTGTCATGAAAAGGGCATTTTAATATGCCGACAAACTATAGTATGCTATTATTAACATGGATCATTCATCAAATACAACCCTTCAACCAATTACTGAATTTGAACATTTTCTCAATCGATTAAGTGAAGAGAATTTGCGTTTGCTTAATCGAATGGTCGTTGAGCGACTGAAACTTTATCATAAAGTTAACGATCTAAAAAATTTGGCTAAATTTAATCTCATAGATAAAGTATCTTTTCAGCACAACGGACGATACATTAAAGGAGTCGTTCTAAAATTAAATAGAAGGAGTGTCACTGTTCGTACATATGATGGTAAACAATGGAATGTCGCCCCTATTTTACTGACGCGACTACATTAATCCACAGCATTTTTTATATTTTATTGGTTCGCCATTTTCTTTGAGTTTACCGCATGGGCAAGGTTCGTTACGTCCTATTTTAATAGTTTTTAGAATGGATTTCGATTTTTCTTCGTCGAAAAATGCATCTTCAAACACTATGAAATGTTCCTCCCAATTTCCTCTTGTTTTGTAGTATGGAGGATAAAGTGAAGGAACTTTAGCGAATTTTTCGAGTGCATATTCATACTCTCCTCTGTTAAAATCATTTAACTTCATTTTAGCAAGGCGCTCTTTAATTATTGGCACAGCTTCGATAATGCCGAGATCAGCTAATAATTCGACGAATAATTCATCCCATTGAAGGTTTTTATTTGCAAAAGTTTTTAAAAACCACAATTTTTGTTTTGGTAAGTCCGCTTCCTGTAAAGCATCAAAAAGATATAGATATAGAGAAGAAGAATTTTCCGCAAGCATTATATCTATAAAGTTCATTACTTTAGAAACCGTAATTTTGGGGTAAATATTAGAAAGCAAGCCGATAAGAAATTCGCCTTGCTCGTTCATTGCGTCCCAATCTTCTTCAATAATGGAAAAAAGTTGTATAACGGGTTCTATGAAATCTTTAGAAAGATGGGTTTCTGCAACAGTCGCGTACCAGAGTGGAGTAGGCGCACAATAATTTTCCTTCTCATTATAATAAAATCCAGTGTATGTATTTTGAAGAGCATACACTATTTTTGAAGTAATCTTTTTTGATGGTTTTTGATCTCGCAGATAACGAATGGCTTCATATGGAATGCCTTGTTTAAAATTATCCAAAATTAAAAAAGCCTCATCTATGGATTTTGGAACACAATCAAATAAGTTGTATCGTTTGGTTTTCATTAAGTATATGTAACTGTTATCTCCTCTTGTATCTCGTCGCCCTACCAAGTCCGATTCTTTCAATCCATTTCAATCGCAAAAGCTTAACAAGCGCTTGATTGATTGTCGGACGTGGTATTTTTGTATTTTTGAATATTTGGAGCGGCGTAATTTCAGCGTTAGTTTTTGAAATAAAATTCCAAATAATTTGCTGTTGTGGAGATAAAAGTTTTCCGACTTCTTCTTTAGAAAGTAACTGAATAGCTCGCTTGGATTGTTCAAGAATGATTTTTAAGAAAAAAGAAAGCCACGGTACTATGTTCTCTGTATCTGTCCTAATTGTTTTTTGACTTTGTCTCAAAGCAACATAATATTCTGGCTTATTATCCTCAATTAATTTCTCTTGCGAAACATATGGCATATATTCGTATCCATGTTGCAATAAAAGTAAATTTGAAAGAACGCGCGAAAGTCGTCCGTTACCATCAGCAAAAGGGCGTATTAGAAGAAATTCAACAATAAAGCTTCCGATAATGATTAGCGGATGAAACTTCTTTTCTAAAAAAGCATTTTGCGTCCACTCAACCAATTCCTGCATTTCTTTTGATGTGAGCCATGCCGAAGTTGTATCAAATAATATTTGGGTCGGTTCACCGTCAGAATTAACCATTGCCACTTTATTGTCTGTCGCTTTATATGTTCCACGATGAACGGCATCCTTTTCCACGTACTTCAATAATTCTTTATGAAAAAATTTAATAGTACTTTCGGAAAAAGGAATGGACTTGTATGTTTCAAAAACATTGGTAAGAATTTCAAAATAACCGCGAACTTCTTGCTTATCACGATTTTTAAATTTTTGAATTGAGAGTCCTCTCATCACTCGCTCTACATCTTCGTCAGAAAGTTCCGACCCCTCAATTCTAGTTGATGCACCAGTTGATGTAATAAGCACGGATTTTTTAAGTTTACCGAGTACTTGTGGATCAAGTTTTGCACCAGATTCCCATTTGCTTTTTGATGAATCAATTTCATCGATGATTTTATAAATATCTTGTGGCAAACCTTGTATTCTGTTGTTGAATTTATTGTTCATAATCTTATATATGTTATATGTAAGATTGTATAAGATTTTACAAAATCAATCAATGACATATAAAGAACACATGACATAGTTATAGAATGTCTATATTTTGCAGTGTTTATGCCAACAAAGCGACTTATCTAACCTACATCGCTTAATCTCCAGCATAAAGAAATTTCCAAATCAAAAAGGTAAAAGATTCTCATGCTATACCATCCCCAATTTATCACTTCCTATAAGATTTTTGTCATTGCGAGGGCG
>JAUXUB010000035.1 GCA_030680955.1 bacterium
CCAAGTTTTTGGTCGCGCTGACTACTTTTTGAAATTATTCTATTTATTGTTAGTATTAATAATACATTATAAAAAATAAGTTCTGCCAAAAATTTAGGCGGGTAAAATGATCAAATACTTAAGCAAAACTAATGTAAAGAATTTAAAAGGCGTAGCTATTGCACGTCTTGATTTTAATACCGAAGACGATTGGCGAATGAAAGCTGCAATTCCTACGCTTCAATTATTATTAAAACATGCTCGTGCGCTTGTTATTTTAAGTCATAAGGGAAGGCCGCTCGGTTTTCAAAAACAATTTAGTTTAAGACCTGATGCCGAGAAACTCTCTGGGCTTCTTAAACATGATATAACTTTTGATGAAAAATTTAATTTTGATGAGTTAAGACGTAATATTTCAACTTCTCCTGCAAAATCGATATTTGTATTAGAAAATTTACGTTTTGTTTCTATGGAGAAGGGGAATGATAAATCATTTGCAAAAAATTTAGCATCGCTTGGAGATTACTTTGTGAATGAAGCTTTCGCAGTAAGTCACCGAGCAGAGGCATCTGTTGTTGGAATAACAAAATATTTACCATCTTATGCTGGTTTAGGGCTAGAAAAAGAAATAATAAATTTGTCTCGGGTAATGGAGAAAGCCAAAAAACCATTAATTATGATATTTGGCGGTGCGAAAAGTGGAGATAAATTGGCTGTAATAAAATTTTTCCGTAAAAAAGCCGATCTATTTTTGATAGGTGGCGCGCTTGCCAATACACTTTTATATTTAAAAGGAACGGATATTGGCACATCTCTTTTTGATGAGGACGTAAATGAAATGATTAAGAACTTAAGTTCTGATGAGTCTGTAATATTGCCAGTAGATTTTAGAAGACAGGGTTCAAAGATTTTGGATATTGGACCTCAAAGCGAGAAACTATTTGCTTCAAAAATTAAAGATGCGAAAACAATAGTTTGGAATGGACCAATGGGTTTAATTGAACGAGAAGAATTTAAAAAAGGAACTCTTGGATTAGTTCGCGCGATTATTTCAAACAAAACAGCTTTTAGTGTTGTAGGTGGCGGAGAAACAGTTACTATGCTAAAAGAATCAGGTCTCTCCGATAAAATAAGTTTTATTTCTACTGGCGGAGGCGCGATGTTGGACTTTCTGGCAGGCAAAAAACTTCCGGGGATTGAGGCATTAAAATAATATTTAAAATAAGATAATTTTCAATGTTCAAATTCCAATTTACATTTAATTTACATTGTGCCAATTATTAAGTTTGTAAATTAATAAATTGTGTCATTAAATGAAAATTGCGTAAAGCAACGTGGTTGCCACGCAACTCTATGTTGTAAATTAATAATTGTAAATTTTGTTCTATTTATTTATGAAGTCTATTGTTATCTTATATCACGCAGATTGCAGTGACGGTCTTGGTGCTGCTTGGGCAGCATGGAAGCATTTTGGCAATGAAGCGAGTTATATATCTCTTCCTAATGGCGTCCCTGCGCCGACTGACTTAAAGGGCAAAGAAATTTATTTAGTAGATTATTGTTTTTCAAAAGAAATTACAAAGAAACTAATCAAAGATAATAAACGAGTTACTGCAATTGACCATCATATTTCAAATAAGTCTACAGTTGCTTTAACACATAAGCCACTTTATCGCCTTCATAATTCAGGTGCAGCTTTAACCTGGCAATATTTTCATCTAAAAAAACCTCTTCCAATTTATCTTAAGTATGTTCAAGATGCTGATTTATGGAAATTGAAAATGCCACATGCTAAAGAATTTGTTGCCACAAGACAATTTCATCCAGAAAATATTAAAAACGTAGATAATTTTATTAAAAAATTTGAGAATGTAACCTTTAGGAAAAAATTCCTTAATGATGGTAAATTTATATTAAAATATCAAAAAGCGGTTTTATATAATATACTAAGAAATGTCGAGCGAATACGTTTTCATGGAGCTAACGCATTAGTGGTAAATTCACCGGTTTTTACAGATGAACTTTCAAGTATGATGTATAAAAAAGAACCAGTTGCAATTGTTTGGCATAATAAAAAGAATTCTATAAAAGTATCACTTCGTTCAAATGGTTTAGTAGATGTTTCTAAAATCGCGGAAAAATATGGTGGGGGAGGGCATAAGAGAGCAGCGGCGTTTAAATTAGATAAAAATATAAAATTACCCTGGGTCTAAGAATAATTTTCAATGTTCAAATTCCAATTTACATTTAATTTATAATGTCGCAATTACTAACTGTTTGAAAATTTATATTTTGTATCATTAAATGTAAATTGCGTAAAGCAACGTAGTTGCCACGCAACTCTACGTTGTAAATTAAAAATTGTAAATTTATAAAAAAATGATTAAATCAAAAAAACTAAATCATTCATTGTTTGCAACAAGTAATATTATAGTAGTTCATATAGATGGTGGCGCAAGAGGTAATCCAGGGCCCGCGGCAATTGGAGTTGTATTGGAATATGGTGGAACTAAAAAGAAATATGGCGAAGCAATTGGAAACACAACTAATAATATAGCAGAATATTCAGCGCTTATATTTGCTTTAAAGAAAATTAAACAATTATTTGGCAAAGCTAAATCAAAAGAACTTAGAATTAATGTGAAAAGCGACAGTGAACTTTTAGTTCGTCAAATGAATGGAATTTATAAAATAGAAGACGTAAAACTTCGAGATTTATTTGTAGATATCTGGAATTTACGATTGGATTTTAAATCGGTGAATTTCACCCATATTCCTCGTGAAGAAAATAAGGAAGCAGATGCAATGGTAAATAAGGCACTGGATAAGGGATAATTTACAACTAGTACCATCCCCAATTAACCACTTCCTATAAGACTTTTGTCATTGCGAGGGCGAAGCCCGCGGCAATCTAGGAAATAACGGGATAAATCTGGATTGCTTCGTCGTTCCTCCTCGCAAAGACGAGATTAAAAGAGTAGTGGTTGATTGGGGATGGTATAACAACCCACAACTAATAACATATAAAAATACAAAACTGCCCCTTTGGGCAGTTTTAAAATTGGTTATACGTAAGCCGGATTCTGTTTCCCCCACCACTTTTACTATCAAATTCTCTACTTGTTTAGAGTATGAATATCAAACAAATAGCAAAAGTGGTGGGGGAGATAGCGATTTATCTGGGCCCTCGATTACTCTTGGGCTCTGGCGACTCCTCCCCAACCACTTTAAATTAAAGTGGTTGGGGATACGGTCTTGCACCTTGTAAGGATTTAGACGTTTCACCTCCGCTTTTTTATCTCTATGGCGGGATTAGACCTACAACGTTGAGATTGGGTCTATTTTATCCTTTCGAATAAAATCGTCACTGCTCGCACCTCTATTCTTACGAACGACGGCTGTTAGCCGCTACATCTATAAGTGTCCGGACTTTCCTCCACCAATGCTCAGCATTGGACACAGATTATCTCTAATTTTGACAAAGCTAATAAACTAATAAAATCTCGAATTAGAGAATTAATTAGCTAGGCTGAAGGTCAAGATTCGAGTTAATTTGTACCCAGTGCAAAGCACTGATAGTAGCTATCTCAATAACCAACTGTTAACATTATACCACGAATTTAAAAAATTGACAATATGTTAAAAATAAGTTATAATTACTTCAGTTTTTAGGAATAAGTTAACGAATAAGAATAAATGGGAGGTGGTATTATGGCTCTTAGTGAAGGATTAATGAGTTTCGAAGAACTTGTAACGCATCTAAAAGGTCAATGCAAGGTTGAATACTCGCGCGTGCGAGCGGGGCAAGGTACGCAGGTCCACTTGAACATCACCTTTAAAGAGTTCCACGTTGCAGTAATGCCACAAAATAATCGCATGATGTATTTGTGTGAGCGACACACACTTCAAGAGATTCATCCTACTGCTTTGCGTGAAGCATTCAGGCAACTTATTGCTGAAGGCGCAAAAAAAGAATGGGGAATCGATTTTATCTGAAATGGCAAAAGGGGGTAAGAGATGAGACGAATAACAGGAAAGAAAAAAGCACCATCAAAGGCTTGCTACATAAAAAGTGTAAATTGTACCGGATATCCTAAAGCTTGCGTTTTTAGAAATTTTCTTGGAAAGAGTGATAAGGGCGAACCTATTTATTCAGACTGGGACAAACATTTTGTTTGTCGAATACACCAGTGCAAATATTGCGGCAAGTGCGATAAGCACTGCGCCAGACTTGGCCATCTCTTTTCTTATTCTTATTGATGCAGTCGTAAAACTGTATTAATAAACGGGTTCGAGGCAAATGCCAGAACCCGTTTTTTTAATACAAAAAATATATTTGCTGATTTAAACTCAAGAGTCTATTTATTTTGTTTTAAGAAATCGATACACAAGAACGGCAAAAGCAATAAAGAGCAAAACAAGGAAATAGACTATAATCAATAAACCAAAGCCAGATAACTCACCTTCTTTATTATAAAATAATGTTGCAAGAGATGAGCTGGTAGCTTTGCTTATACCGCCATCCGATTCTAAACTTGAAGTTGGAGTAGTTGAAGGGTCGTTACTAACGATGTTAGAATCACTTTCGGTATTAGCAATTTTTCCTGTATCGTTGGTGTTGTAAACTTTTCCATCACTGCAGACCAGCACAGTCTTCAAACTACAAGTGCCCATTATTGAAAGAACTTCTCCACTTGGAGTATTAGTTTTTGAAGGTGAGACTGTAGATATTGGCAAGGATTGTAGTGGTGTGGATGTTATGATGCGCGGTTTTATGAATGTGGAGCATGTTGCCCTTGATGTTCTTCCAAGTCTATCTGATATTGTTACCATTGCTGTTTTTGTTCCAATTGAATTAAAAGCAACTGAATTATTTGCCCCAACTTTAGAAATAGCTCCACTCCATATATATGAATATGGAGATGTGCCACCACTTGCAACTGCGCTCCAGGCAATTTGTTCTCCAATTTTAGCAGTAATATTACTTACCGCGCATGTTGCTATAAATGATGGCGTTGGCAATGATGGTATGTTCGGTATAGTTGTAGGTTTAATAGATGAATAATTACTAGATGTTATAGAGACTAATGCTTCTGCAAAGACTGACGCTCCATTCGATCCATAACAGGTTAGTGTAAAATTATTCTGCATGTTTATCGTAAAACTTTCACTTCCATTTGCTGTTTTGTAACCAGTCCAACCACCACCCGCAATGCAATAGTTGGCGTTGTTGGACTGCCAGTTAAGAACTGTAGTACCTTTAGTTGCGACGATTGTTGGGCTAGCGCGAAATATTAGTGTTGGTGAATATGCATTTGGTGTGGTAGTAGTTTGTAGAGTGTCAGAAACTATTACTAATATGCTAGATGATTTAACTTCGGTTCTTTTAGCGCATGTTAATTCATAAACGGAAGAGGTTTTAGGAGAAACTATTTGTGTATCATACGGTAATTTTGAACCAGTCCACGCACCACTTCCGTAACAACTAGATACATTTGATGCACCCCAACTTAATTTAGTACTTTGCCCTTTTAAGATAGTTTGAGGAAATGCAGTTATGACTACATCGATAGGGCTCGTGCTAGTAGTATTTGTTGAAGATACGCCGCGGATATAAATATATAAACTTTTGCTTACTTTATATAACGAATTTATACAAGTAATTGTATAGCTTGTATTTTTTATTGGTGAAACAGAAACAGCGCCAGTTGGTTGCCAGTTACCAGTCCAACCACCAGAAGCCGTACAATAATCTGCGTTTGTTGAACTCCACTTAATCAGAGTTGAATCACCACTTTTTATTGATGTTGAGCTGGCAGTTAATGTTACTGTTGGATAGGGAATGGGATTAACTGTTATTGAAATACTATCAGAATTAGATTTACCACTTGTATTCCAACAAGTTAATTTATAATAAGTAGAATATTTCGGCCAAATAACAATAGATCCAGACGTGGCTTGATATCCAAACCAACTACCAGATCCTGAACATCTGTTTGCGTGAGAAGAAGACCAAGTTAAGGTTGTGTTTTCTCCGTTTTTAATTTCAGCGCGATCAAGATGTAAACTTACTACTGGAAGTGGCACTGGTGTTTGTGCAAACGTAGTGGAGGCAATTAAAATAGAAGCCAAAATGAAGAAGTCAACCGCTATTTTATTTTTAGATAATTTTAATATTTGTTCGTATATTTTCATATTTCATATAATTATACCACATAATGACATTTAATGCAATATCAGCATAAAAACGCCGATAAATACGCTATAATTAGCATTAATCTTCAATTATATATACAATATAATCAATAAATATACCATAACTTAACTTCTCTTAATTAATATGAGATTACATCGTTTCATTTATAATTTTGATAATAAAGGCCCATATATAATCGTTGATGATAAAATCTTAATCAATCAGATTAGAAATGTTCTTAAATTAAAAATTAGTGAGCACACGATTTTTATTTTAGAAGCTGGTACAGAAGTAGAGGCAGAACTCACAAAAATAAATAACAATTATCTGTAATTTCATTTAATAAGAAAATTAAATAATAAGTCCGAACCAGTAATAAAAGTTACTCTATATTGTAGTATTTTAAAACGTGAGAATTTTGAGTATGTTGCACAAAAAGTAACCGAAATTGGAATTAATGAAATTGTTCCTATTATAACGGAGCGAACAATAAAACTTAATTTACGGGCTGATCGAATTAATAAAATTATAAAAGAAGCGGTAGAACAGTCGGGAAGATCCACGATTCCTAATTTCCGAAATGTAATTAAGTTTAACGAAGCTATTCAAGAAGAATCTAAAAAGCATAATTTAAATATCCTTTTTGATTTTAATGGAGAGTCAATAGTATTTAATAAGCTAAAATCACTTTTAAAAAATAAATTGATCAGTGTTGGAATATTTATTGGGCCCGAAGGTGGTTGGAGCCCTGCAGAAATATCTCTGGCAAAAAAATCCGGTTTCAAGATATTATCTTTAGGGAAAACAACTTTGCGTGCTGAAACCGCAGCTATTATTGCTTCCTATATCACTGTGAATTTAAAGTAATATATCGTAACCGGGTTACGATATATTAAGGAACTAAAAAACGCCTCTTTCGAAGCGTTTTTTTCGTAGTATTTACTGTGTGGGAGTAGGTGTCGGAGTTGCAGTCGGTGTCGGCGTAGGAGTTGCTGTTGGTGTTGGAGTCGCGGTAGCTGTAGGAGTAGGTGTGGCTGTTGGTGTAGGGGTTGCAGTTGGAGTAGGCGTAGCGGTATTTGTCGGAGTTGGCGTGGGAGTAGTCGTAGCTGTCGGTGTAGGTGTCGCAGTGGGCGTTGGTGAAATTTTTGGCCAAATACCAGGCGGCATTTTTCGACATTCTGGGATCATTGGTCTGCCATCATTTTTGCGTAACCATCCTGGAGCAATGAGATGTCCTGGTGGAATAAGTGCGCAAATGCGGTGTTTGTTTTTATCCTTCTCCTTTTTCTTAAAATCATTTGAATCTTCATCTTCATCGTCCTCCTCATTATCTTGTTTCCAGCTATTGCTCTGTGAGCTTGTTGCGGTAACTATAGTAGAAGTTGAAGTGCTTTCAAACTGAACTGGATGTTTCTTTAATAATTCATTTAAAATTCTTAAGGTTTGAGGACCAACTCGACCGACAACTGTAATTCCATATTTCTTTTGTAATCTTTTAATGGCCTCTTTAGTTTTTCCGCCAAAATTTCCTGTAATTAATCCTTCTGGGTAAATTGTAGTGTCAGTTGCAAGAAGAGCCTGAATTATTGCTACATCTTGACTCTGATCACCCTGTCGCATTTCTTTCTTGAGCTCTTTTACAACATCTTTCAATTGAACGTTCGCTGTTTGCTTTTGCGCATTTAGTGCCGCTATTTGATCATTTAAACCCTTCACAATTTTCATTAGTGCGCTAACTTGATCTAAGAGCGCCTGTGTTGAACTACTTACAGTAGAAGTTGCTATTGCTTGACTAGAAGACGGCACAATAACCAATCCTAGTGCAAACATTACAACTACTAAAGTTGTTAAAATAGATTTACGCATATTTATGTTTATGAATGCTATTTATTAATTTAATTACAATTTTATTTCTTGAAACATTACAACACTGTCGACCTTTTGTAATGTGTATGTATTATATCTGACGTAGTATGAATTGAACCCTTACAACCTCTTTTGTTTTGTAAAATTTTGTAAAACTATTGAAAAAGACTTACTTTAAGGTTAATCTAAAAACAGTATTTTATCAAATTAAAAAAGGGGATATTTTATGTGTGGAGTGGTAGGAGTATATGGCGTAGAAAATGCGACTGAACTAACAATAGAGATGATGAAAGCACTCCAGCATCGTGGTCAGCAAAGTTCAGGCTGCGTGCTCGTTGGACAGCAAAACGAAGTCATTTATAAGCGGGAACTTGGTATTATTTTAAATTTGATCCAAAGTTTAGAAACAATACAAATTCCTGAGAAAGTAATGTATGGAATTGGCCAATTGCGATATGGAACTACTGGGAGCAGAGATAAAATGGAAAATGCTCAACCAATTTATTTACAAAATGATAATTATGAAATATATCTAGATCATAATGGAGATACCCCGCTTTACAAAGAAATGAAGTCCACTCTTCAGAATCAAGGCGTTGAATTTAACACAACTAGTGACACGGAAATAATTGCTAAATTTATTAGTTTAAGCAAAGAAGTCGATCCTATTCAAGCAATTTTAGAAGGATTAAGTAAATATCATGGCACGTATGCCATTACCATGTTATTAAAAGATAAAGATGGCTGGAGGTTGCTTGCGGCACGAGATCATTCTGGAAATAGGCCACTGATGCTTGGTCGGCGCGATAATGATTGGTTAGTTGCTTCTGAAGATGTTGCCTTTGAAGCGGTTGGAGGAGTGTGTATTAATGAAATCCAACCAGGAGAATTACTTATTATTTCAAAAAATAATTTGAAAACAAAAATTATTCCTCATGATGACGTTCCATCTAAACAATTGCATAAATGCATTTTTGAAAATATATATTTCTCTTTTCCAAATTCAAAAACTTACGGTTTTGAAGTGAGAGCGTTTCAAGAAGAGCTTGGCCGAATTGTGGCGAGAAAATTACGAAATCTAATACTTAATGATGATGTAATAACAAATATTCCCGATTCGTCAAATATATTTATGGATGGATTTTCTAAAGAGCTTTGCAAGTTTCCTACAAGAGAAATTATCAGAAAGCACAGTTATATTACTAGAAGTTTTACAGAGGCAAATCAGATAAAACGAAATAGTGTTATTCGTGATAAGTTCAGTCTTTCCAAATCTTTAGTTAAAGGAAAACGAGTTTGGATTACGGATGACTCTATTGTACGTGGTAATACATCAAGAAAAATGATTAGAGCAATAAAAAGTCATGGCGCTACTTGGGTTGGAATGATTTCTAGCGCTCCGCCTATTATTGGCCAGTGTAGAAAAGGGATTGATTTTGAGGATGAACTTGTGGCTGTAAATTATCTAAATTGGAAAAAATATGAAGAATTTATTGATTGTATAAGAAAAGACATTGAAGCTGATTATCTTTTTTATACAACAATAGAAGAACTTCATGAAGCGCTTAGAATGTGTAAAGCAGATCCAGCATCTTTCTGCTACGGATGTTTTACAGGCAAAGAACCAGTCTTTGGAGCTTGGTAATAGGCGCCGATAACGCAGATTGGAACGCAGATTTACGCTGATAAAAATAAATCAAACAATGTATTTTAATTAATTCATGCACCGACACATCGGTGCATTTTTATAAAGAATAAACTTGTTAACACCATATTATTCTTTAGTAATGTTATAATTATCGCATGGCTAAATCTAAAGTTGCGATACTAATGGGCGGGCCGTCTTCTGAACATGAAGTTTCTATTAAGAGTGGACTAAATGTTCTAAAAAATTTAGATTCTAAAAAATACAATGCCATTCCAATTTTTATTGATACTCGAGGTTACTGGCTATTTCCTGGGAAAAAAGAACATCCACTGGGCGAGCCAGAAGCAATTTTAAATTTAGAACGACTTGGTGTAAAAGCCGTTGTAATTGCTTTGCACGGTGAATATGGTGAAGACGGGGGAGTGCAAAGTGTTCTTCAGGCCGCAAAAATTCCTTTTACTGGCTCAAGATCAAATCAGAGTGCGCTTGCAATGCACAAAGTTCTTGCAGGGAATGCACTGTCTCAATCTGGGTTATTAATTCCCGAAACTTTTGAAATAAAACAACGAGATTGGAAAAAAAAACCGCAAGAAATATTAAAAAGTATTTATAATAATTTTGGGACTAATGTTGTTGTAAAACCAACAAATAGAGGTTCGAGTGTTGGGGTAAGTGTTGTAAGTATTGTGCGAGGTAATTTATTGCCACTTCAAACCGCAATAGAGCACGCATTTTCAATAAGTCGACATGTTATCGCACAGCAATATATAAAAGGACGAGAAGTAACTTGCGGAGTTATGGACATTACTGGGCACGCCGAAGCGCTTTTGCCAACTGAAATTATTCCATTAGGAAGCATTTTTTTTGATTTTAAAGCAAAATATGGTGGAAACTCCAAAGAAGTTACTCCACCTAAAAAAATGTCTTTGACGGTTATTAAAAAAATAGAAGCAATTGCAATAACAGCGCATAACGCACTTGGGTTAAAAGGAGTAACGCGAACAGATATGATTGTTTCAAATAGTAATAAGATTTATGTTCTAGAAGTTAATACAATTCCAGGACTAACAGATACAAGTTTAATTCCACAACAAGCACAGGCCTGCGGAATTACATTCCCAAAACTTTTAGATTTAATGATTGTTGATGCCGTGCATGAGGTGTAGTTTTTTTGATTGTCCATTACTGATCAATCCGATGATTTTACATTTAAGTTCGAATTGCACCAGGCACCATAGTAATTCTTCTCGTCATTGCGAGCGAAGCGAAGCAATCCAAATAGATTGCTTCGGGATGCCCTCGCAAAGACAGAAGAAAAAAGGTACAAAATAAAAATATTTGAATTAGCGGATCATCGGATTGACAAGTAATTTAGAGAATATTTTTTATATATGCAACTAATAAACCTTTTGCATAATTAAATTCGTTACGAGATTTTCAAATTTGAGGCGAGACGAAGTGAAAATTTTGAAGCATATACAAGAGTATACGTTGATAAGTTTTCACAAAGTCGTAGCCCAAATTTGGAAATTGCAGTAGAAATTAATTATGCAAAAGGTCTAATATAAAAAAACACGCCATAGGTCTTGCGACATAGCGTGGAGCAGTAGGTCTGCTCGGTCCTTGTTGGCGCTAGTGAAGATGCCGAGCTACTTTTTTTGGCATCGGCGACTCTTTGCCGAGCATTGCGAAAAGCCGCGGTGCGACTTCTTCTGCGACTGGGTTGCCTTTCTGGATGACTTGAAGATGCTGCTCTCGCGTCATGTTGATGATTGAGCCTACGTCTTCGCCCGCGAATTCGCGTAGAAGTTGTGCTGCCGCAAGAGCACGACTTGCAACGCCTTCGTCTGATTCTTTATCAGCGTCACTTCCTTCATTTAACAAGCCAGCTTCCATGCCATACGTCAGCATTTCGATGCGAACAAGGGTCGCTGGATATTGGTCGCCAGCACGCGTCCATTTCTCGTCGAGCTCAAGCAGTAAGCGAAATTTTTGGTCCATCTTTCCACCCTCCATTGTGTCTAGGTTTTATTTCAGTCAATCGTTACCCTTGCGAAAACTGGCAGTATAATAGCATATAACTATGAGATTGTCAAATATACTTAACTTTTTTTAGCCAGTTTTCGTTTTCCCATTCCCAAAGTATTTTGGCACCAAGGAATGCCGCAAAATCACTTTTCCAATTAGGAAATTCTTTTACTTCTATTAAGCCTTTTAGTTCGCCCCACTCGTGAGCATCATCTGCGCAAACTGGTCCTTTCCTCGGCCAAGGTCTTCTAATCTTTTTCCTATCTCCCTTGGGGCGCATTGTTGCCGGACAATTTATGCAAGAATGAATTTGATCTATTCGCATAATCCACCTGGTTTGTAGATTTTTATATTCGTGGGCTAGTGCTTCCATGTAGGCACTAGTCTGTAAATTATAGTCGCGGTAAATTCCTTGTGATGTTTTTATATCCATTACACCAAATTTTCCATCCATTAAAACCATAGCGTCAATTGTTCCAGCATATCGCTCGTCTTTATTTATAATTCTTCGCTCGACGAGTTCTGGTGAAGTTTGAATATTATTTCGTTCTATAAAATCACAAAAAGCAGATATTGCTGGTTTAATAATTTGGGGAACTTCTGGATTTTTACCAAGCAGTATTGCCTCAGATGTTTCGTGAATGAGAGTACCTTCCTCAGCCGCCTTTTTTGTAGAGTCCTGTGCCGCCTTGTAACTCGCCGCTTCGCCGTAATAATAATAAAGCGCTGGCTTCGATTTAATATCAATGATTTTGGTAACTCGAGGATACCAAGTGCCGTCTATATCATAGCCACATTTTTCCTTAAAATCTTTTTCATCTTTATAATCCCACATCGACATACATTAGAATTAATTTAATATTTCTTTTCCGCCAGAGGCGGATCCGCCTTTGGCGGAAATAGAGCAACCAATATTGTTTTGTTTTTTTGGATCATGCCCAGTGGTATCTATATACTTTTTATCAGCTTCTAAAATATCATCAGCGACACATTCAAAAATAATTTCTTTGCTTTTATAATCTGTATAAGTATAGGTATAAAGCTCTTTTTCGGTTTTTTCCTCTTCCATAATAATTAAATATTATTATTAATTTATATATTTAAAATATTCCTGACTGGGAATATAGCTTGTATTATATACTAACGTATGATATTTATAAACTAGCATGAAAGTTATGAGGTGATAAATGCAAGAAAAACAATGTAAAATTTGTGGCGAAACAGATAACTTAATATATGTATTTACGGAAACAGTTTGCATGGATTGCTCAAAGGAACTAAAGCGCATTGCGCGATATGGGCATTCAAAGATGCGAGGAGTCCTCGAGCGTTATAATGAAATCATAGCTCACTTCATTTATAAGAATGACTGTGAGCCAGATTCTAATTTATTGGAAACATTAAGCGTTTATCAGTTAAATAAATTAGCACATTGGCTAACAAAAATGAGTCGCCTGAAATTATGAAAATAACCGCTATATGATTAGCGGTCTTTTATTATTTACACTAAATATATCGTAACCGGGTTACGATATATAAAAATCTGCGCAAGGCGCAGATGAAAGAAATACATTAGCAAGTAAACTCAATTTTAATTAATCGCTTAATATTTAGGTTTGTGAAAATCTAAAGGCAATGCATTTTTGAAAGCATTCACAGCAGCATTAAATGCAACCCTGAAGTCATTATCGTTCGGTTTTTCTTCGTCATTATCTGCTGGGGTAAACTCAAAAGTTATAATGACACTACCCATTATCGGATTGGCCCAAACCTCGCCATCTTTTGTGCTAATTTTATTAGCTCTGATGACATTGAAACCTTCACTCCTATACGTTGCGTTCATTTCTCGCCCCCCTTTAATAACTGGCTTCAATATATCACAAAGCTATAAAATTGTCAAAAACCCTTCCATTTTTGATTGTTTTGTGGCACGATATAAACAAACACGAATAGAATTCCCTAATTTATATTCTAATCGTCTCTAATCAGCGAATATTCGAGATAAAATTAGAGCTTTTATTAGCGATTTATGTACAATTTCAAATTCATAGAAAAAAAGTGGCAAAAGGTTTGGAAAACTAAGAAGCTTTACAATGTAAGCGATAAAGTAGAAGAAAAGCCGCCTTCGCATGAAGCTATGGCGGGCCGAGGAAAGAATTATTACCAACTTACTATGTTTCCGTATCCTTCCGGAGATCTTCATGTTGGGCATTGGAAAAACTTTGCTCCTCCCGATGTTTTTGTCCGTTATAAAAGAATGCAGGGCTATAACGTACTTAGCCCAATAGGATTTGATGCTTTTGGATTGCCAGCAGAAAATGCCGCTCTTAAAAATAGTGTTCATCCAGAAAAATGGACGATGCAAAATATCAAAACAATGACTCGTCAACTTGAGTCTATGGGCAATAGTTTTGATTGGTCAAAATTGATAATTACTTGTTTGCCTGAGTATTATAAGTGGAATCAATTATTTTTCTTAAAGTTATTTAACAAGGGACTTGCCTATAGAAAGAAGGCACCTGCTAATTGGTGTACGTCTTGTAAAACAGTACTCGCAAATGAACAAGTTATTGACGGCAAATGTGAACGTTGCGAAGGAACTGTTATACAAAGAGAAATTGACCAGTGGCTCTTTAAAATTACAGATTACGCTGAACGATTATTAAATGATTTAGATAAAATAGATTGGCCAGAGCGCACAAAAACGATGCAAAGGAATTGGATTGGTCGCTCCGAAGGCGTTTTGATTAAATTTGTAGTAGAGGGGCTAGATATGGGCATTGAGGTTTTTACAACTAGACCAGATACTGTTCGAAGCGCGACCTATATGGTTTTGGCTCCGGAGCACGAAGTTATCAAGAAACTTAAAGCAAGAATTAAAAATTTACAACCAGTTCAAAAATATATTGATAATACAAAACTTAAGACCGAAAAAGATCGCATTGAAGAAGGGCGAGAGAAAACTGGAATCCAACTTTTAGGATTAAATGTATTAAATCCAATAACTAAAAAGGCAATTCCTGTTTGGATTTCAGATTATGTAGTTGGCAATTATGGAACTGGCGCAATTATGGCTGTGCCTGCTCACGATGAGCGCGACGCCGAATTTGCTAAGAAATTTGAATTGCTTATCGATAACGAACCTTTGCTTGGGTTTGATGAAGCAATTGACTTAGTAAATGGCAAAAAAACAAGAAAATATAAATTGCGAGATTGGCTAATTTCTCGTCAGCGTTATTGGGGAACCCCAATTCCGATTATCCACTGCGAAAAGTGTGGCATTGTACCGGTTCCAGAAAAGAACTTGCCTATAAAACTGCCCATATTAAAAGATTTTAAACCAGCAGACGATGGTCGCTCTCCGCTCGCACGGGACAAGAAATTCTTATTTGTTAAGTGCCCAAAGTGTAACGGTGCGGCAGAACGTGAAACAGATACAATGGATACATTTGTGGATTCATCTTGGTATTTTTTGCGTCATCCAAGCGCAAAGTATAAAGCTGGTCCATTTGAAAAAGAAGCAACAGAAAGTTGGCTGCCAGTTACAATGTATAACGGTGGCGCGGAACATTCTGTTTTGCATTTACTTTATTCACGTTTTTTTACCAAATTTTTATTTGATGAAGGTTTAATAAATTTTGACGAACCATTTATGGCTCTTCGTCATCAGGGAACTATTTTAGGGCACGATGGGGGCAAGATGTCTAAGTCTAAAGGCAATGTTACAGATCCTGATAAATTAGTTTCAGAATTTGGAACTGATGCTGTTAGATTATTTATATATTTTATGGGCGAGTATTCGCAATCTACCGTTTGGGATCCAAATGGAATTTTAGGTGTTGTAAGATTTTTAAGTAGAGTTCATGCACTAAAAAATAAATTAGCAATAGATAAAACGAAAGAAGCCGAACCTTTAGAGGATAAAGGAGAAGAAAATCTTACTCGTTTACTTCATAAAACAATTAGAAAGGTAGGGGATGATATAGAAGAAATGAAACTTAATACTGCCATTTCTGCGCTAATGATGTTATTAAATGAAGCAGAAAAGCAAAAAGAAATTTCATTTGAGTTTTATAAAACTTTCGTTAAATTGCTTGCTCCATTTGCGCCGCATCTCACAGAAGAATTATATCAAGAGATAAGAATCTTAAATCAAGAATCAAGTAAGCTTGTCAGTGTTCATTTTGCTGCGTGGCCAAAATATAATCCAAAACTTATAAAAGACGATACTTTTGAGCTTGTAATTCAAATAAATGGTAAAATGCGAGATATTCTAACGCTATCAATAGACCTTTCGCGTGATGAAATAGAAAATAAGGCCTTAAGTAGCGAAGCTGCCAAAAAATATTTAAATGGCGAAAAGCCGAATCGAATAATTTATATTCCTCTCAAATTAGTTAATATTGTTATTAATAGTCCAGAAGCTTAATTTGGTTTGCTTAATTGCAACCCTTTTGTTAATTTTAATTTAGTACGTTGTTTAAACACGTCGTTGGACTTGAGGAGGCGCTCTTGGAATTTATATTGCAGATTTTAGTACAAATGTTTTGTGTCGTTTTATTGTGCATCGTTGCATTTCTTGTTCCTCGGACAATTTTAGTGATATGTTTTCCAATTATTTTAGAGCATTATTATGTTTTACAAATTTCTAATAA
>JAUXUB010000044.1 GCA_030680955.1 bacterium
TATGAGGCATACATAAGTGAAAAAGATGCACAAAATCGGGAGCGAAAATTAAAACAAAGAGGTCAGTCAGTTAGGAGATTAAAAGAAAGATTAATAAATAGTTTAAAATAATTTATGTGCTCGGTGATCGGTTTTGCAGCCGTTCGAGCTGCGTAATAATAATTAACTTGCTCTCACGGGCAAAAACGTCATGTTAGGCCGAGGACTAGAATCATTAATACCACCACAACCATCTTCGAACCAGAATGATGTGGTGCAAAATACAGAAAGCAATTCCCATGAGCCAACTAGGGTTAATTTTACGCCGGATAATATTATTAGACCTGCGCCACCAGAGGTTCCAAAGCGAATAATTTCAGAAACTCCAGTACCAAGGCGACCAGTTGTAAAACAGGCAAGTACATCAACTAATAATCGCGAATTGTCAGGTCCCATTTTTCATATAGAGCTTGCCAAAATTGTTCCAAATCCTTTGCAACCTCGTCATAATTTTGAACCTGAAGCGCTTCGAGAATTAGCAAGCTCAATTCGTGAATTTGGAATCATTCAGCCACTTCTAGTTTCAAAAGTTGAACTAGAGACCGAGCACGGACAAGACGTAGAGTATCAGCTTATTGCTGGAGAACGTCGCCTTAGAGCGGCTGAAATGGCAGGGCTTACACAAGTGCCGGTAATTGTTCGTGGTCCAGCATCTAGAAAAGAGCAATTAGAACTTGCCATTATTGAAAATCTTCAAAGAGAAGACTTAAATTCAATTGAAGCCGCAAAGGCATTTGCTCGTCTTCAGGATGAATTCAATCTTACTCAACGTGAAATATCTACAAGACTTGGAAAAAGTCGTGAAAGTATTGCAAATACCCTAAGGCTTTTGAGTTTGCCTACGTCTGTGCAACTTGCAATTCAAGATGGTAAATTAAACGAAAGTCAGGGGAGGATGCTACTGATGGTAACAAACCCCGTGGAGCAAGAAAGGCTTTTTAGTGAGCTTTTAAATAATAAGTTAACAGTGCGTGAACTTCGTAAAAAAATTAGAACTGTAGCAAAGGTGTCTGCGGAAGAACAAAAATTAGATGAAGTAGAATTAATGGATGAATATGAAGATCCAGAAGTAGTTGATCTCAAAGAACAACTTGAAACTTTCTTTGGAGCGCCTGTAACTATAAAAAGACAAGGAATAACAGGCGCAAGTGGCAAAATTGTGATAGACTTTTTCTCTCCTGAAGAACTTCGCGGAATTGCGCTCAAGCTCGCAAAGTCTGGAAACTCCGACGACCTTGATGGCGACTACGGTGACGAGTTTGTGGTGTAAGTTAGCATCTTGAATTTGGAATCTGGAATATGGAATTTTGAATGCTAAATTAGGCATTTTTTTATTTAAACAAAAAACATCATCACAAGCTTGGTACGTGCGTTTGAAGTGTAGTAAGTAAGCCTCAAGAATCAGCACTTCATTAATAAAACACGCTATACAAAACCCCAGCGTGGAATTTGCGCCTTCGACGCTACGGTCGGAGAGCCGACCTTAACGTCGGCTTTGCCTGCTCGGCCTCGCTCTCTTCGCTTTGCTCAGATCCATGCCCGCTCTGGCCTGCGAGACAGTTTTCTTAATGAAGTACCGATTCCTTCGCGCATCGCCTTACTTTATTTTAAAACTATATTTGTTGATGAAATAGAAACTCTATCTTGCAATTTAAGATTTAGTTATCCACAAGAGTGTTAATTGACCCATATGATACAATAATCAGTATAAGGTACAGCAGTTAATATCTGATGAAAATTCAAAATCATAGGAGTGGTTTCATTCATTATTTCCTAGTTATTCTAGGTGGGGTTTTAGTACTTGGAGTAATTGGATTTATTGCATCTGGTTTAGGGCCAAATGTTTTGACGAGTCTTGTAGTACCTTCACCTACGCAAAGTACTTTACCATTAGCGCAAAATAATAACATAAGACCAACTAAACCGCTTATTGCAAATGGTGAAGTTAGCATTGAATTAGACGTCCCAAGTTATTATCCAGAGCATTTGCGGTACCCACAGCACTTATTTTCAGGAAGAAAATACATAATTCGAACTTCAGAAAAATGCACTAGTGCCCAATGTTATTTTGCTGATGGAAAAACAGGCCAGAGAAATAATTTTAAAAAACCTAGTAACATTGCCAAAGTTAAAGAAATAGAAAAAAATGGGAATGCTTTTGTTTTTGAGATTTCACCTGAAACTAAAACTGGAGATTTTAATTTTAATTATGTTGTAAGTGGTCAGAAAAAGACGTTCACTACAAAAATTAATGGAATAGAGGGGAACAAGTCTCTACCACTTAAATCAAGCATCCAAAATTTTGCCTCCAAGTTTATTGCGCCACTGAACACTCTAGCAGCAACCAATCCTAATTTCACCGTAGATTTTAGAAATGTTATCAGTCCTTGCTATTGGGAAATGTCCCTAGTCGGTCAGCCTAATTTTCCTAATAATTTGTATCATACTTGTGCTAATTCACCTCTTAGTCGGTCTAACACAGGCGGTCTTACATGGAATTCTCAAGTTATAGATACTATAACTACTTATCCAAGAGCTTCCATACAATATGCCGGTGATCAAAAAATTGTGGCGCTAGGCGATGGTAGTTTTTATATGTCAGCAATGTTTGGAGACCATGCAAATAGTGATAAAATTGGTGGTATTTTATACAAAGGGCAAGTTGAAGGTAATTTAACAAGTACAATTTTTCAAGATATTGTTACAACTAGCACAAATAATATTTTTGTCGATTATCCAAAATTAGCGATTACACCAGACCTATCAGCAATATATATATCAGCATTTTTTGCTATATTTAATAATCAAATCATTCAGTCACCGTTGTATAGATCTACCAATGGCGGTACAAGTTTTATTAAAAGTAGTTCTACAGCTAGTGATGCCAGAATAGATTCAATGAAAGTTAGTTTTGATAATTTCCTCTATGCCGCGGGAAGTGTGCAGTGGTTTTTTAAACTTCAATCATTTAATCCCACGATTTTTAATCGAATTACTGTGCCATTAACTGGGCAAAATGCCGCTGCTAGAATTTCAACATTGAGTAATCGCGCATGGACAGTTTATCAAGGACCGGAGGTTATAGCAGATGCCGAATCTAGTAGTCCTTATCGTGGAAGAATTCATATCATTTGGTCTAAGCCGAGCTCGCTTATTTATGATCCTCTTTTTGAGTATGGCAGTTACGGATATAATTTTGATATATTTTCTACTTATTCCGATAATTCAGGCGTTACTTGGTCAGCACCGCTTAAAATAAATGATGATGTTGGCTCTGGTGATCAAGTGTTCCCTTCGGCAAGCATTGATTCAAATGGAACCTTGCATGTTGCCTGGCTTGATCATCGTGATAACCAAGACAAGGAATTATTTGATGTCTATTATGCTAATTCTACTAATGGAGGTGTTACTTTTTCGCCTAATTTTAAGGTTAATGTCTCATCTACGCCCAATATGGTTGGGGGCCGATCAGTCGGTGATTATCTTGATATGGTTGTTGGTTATCCAAAAAAAGCTTATGTGGGTTATCCTTGCTCCTCTGGGTCATATACTGGTCCATGTCTGCCTGGAATGACATGTTCTGTTACAAATGCTGATCAAGCTTGTTTCGCTAGTATAAATTTATTACCCTCAACTCCAATTGCCCTCCCCGACTGGACTAACAAACTCACGGCTGTCTGGAACTTAGAAGAAAATGGCGGCAATCCAACCTTCCGTAATAACAGTTCAATAAATTGTGGTGCCAAATGCAACATAATGCCAAATACCATTATATCTAATTCTAAAGAGAAACAAGAAGGGTATTATTCTAATAATTTCATTAAAACTAGTACTTCGCGTCTTTATTGTAATTCTAGCTCTTGCGCCCCCATCAAATTTCCATCATCTTTCACGGTTGGTTGTTGGGCAAGGCCCACCACAGAGGCAACGTCTCTAAAATTAGATTCTAGTTCTGGATTTATGTCTCGAGGTAGATTTGCAAATAATATTTATGCTAAAGGTTATGCAATGATACGCGGTTCAAGCTGGATGGGAGGGAAAGCTGTGAATTATCTAAACTGCATAGGTGGGGATGGTGTAGTTAAATCGGTAAACGGAATCTCTGCTCAATCTGGATTAAATACATTCCCAACCAATGTTTGGACTCATGCCGCCTGCCGCTATGATCCAACTACTGATCCAGACAACTTCCTTTGGTCATCACTTGTCGCCATAACCAACGGAAAAGCATCTGCGCCAACAAATGTTAAAATAGCTCAAGACAATCTTGCGGAATTTAATATTGGAGCAAATTATTCAACTTCCTCTTCCAGCTACTTTGACGGGCAACTTGATGAATGTTTTGCGACTAATAGTGCTTTATCTAATGCCTCTCTTTGTCGTATTGCCAGGTGCGGAATTAAAGGAGAGCAGTGTACTTGTTCCGTATCTGATCCTAAAGCATACATAAGCACTGGTAGAGCACTTAATTGTAAACTCGAAGCTATTCCATGTAACGCACCCTCGCCTTTGTAATATTCCGACAATCTTGATAGCGACTATGGAGATGAGTTTGTGGTATAAGTTAGAATCTTGAATTTAGAATTTGGAATGTGGAATGTGGAAATTAGCTCCGACGCTTGAAAAGCAAGGTCGGAGTCCCGACCCCCACTTTATACTAAATGATTGTTGGCGTCGGGAAATATTAAATTTGGATTGCAGAAATTAGCTTGGATGCACATAAGGCAAGGTCGGAGTCCCGACCCGATTTTGTGCTGAATAAATATTTTTCAACACCTATATAAGTTTTCACCTACGGAAAAACGAGTCAAACTTAGTTCTTGAGTTCTCAAGAACATAAGAACTAAGTTTGGGAGAACAAAACTGGAACAAGAATAGAACTTTACTTTAAAAACCACCTCTAATTTCATAATTAGTTATCCACATGAGTGGCTTATAGCTCATATGATACAATAATCAGTATTAGGAACAGAAGTTAAAATCTGATGAAAATTGCAAATTATAGAAGTGGTTTCGCGCATTTATTTATCGTTATTTTTGGGGGCATATTTTTGATTGGAGGAATTATATTTATTGCATCTGGTTTAGGGCCAAATGTTTTGACAGGTCTTGTAGTACCTTCACCTGTTCAAACAATTTTACCTTCAGTTCAAAATAATATTGCCAGCCCAACTAAACCGTTTGTTACAAATAGTGTAGATGATCAAATACTTGTATCAACTCTTACCAAAGAATTAAAACAAATTAATACGGCTCGTTCGGTGACGAATTCTACACCTGGAGATTCAAACGCGCGACTTAAAACCATAGCGAAAAGTCGCAAAGATGCCCTTTTGCGTCTTGCAAAAAAAGATCCACGAGCTTTTCTCTCCACAGCTTTAACGCAGACTCAAAGGAATCAACTGCCCGTAGATGTACAATCTGATATAGAGAAAGCAGTTACAGTTACTGGTAAAATGACTGTTTATCAGTTTGATGACTTCGCTAATAAAAAGTCACATTTTGAGTATTCTATCAAAACGGCTTCTTCAAAAAAGTTGACATTTTATCCGACCACACCCATCGCAATGTCCTCTGGAGCGCAGGTGAGCGTAAGCGGTTTTCAGTTAGAAAATGTAGTTGTGGCCGGCACAGACAGAGCCTCTTTCAGCGTTCAAAGCGCATCTCCACCAACAGAGGCTATAGGGGATCAAAAAACAATTTTTTTGCTTTTTAATTTCAGCGATTCTAACCCACCACCGTTTACACTTGCGCAGGCAAGAGAACTTATTTTTAGCGGGCAAATGCAGAAATTTTACGCCGAAACATCATATGGTAAAGTTTCATTTAGCGGTGATGTTTATGGTTGGTTTACTCTGCCGCGCGCATGCGGAGGAAGCGCATGCACCAATCCATTTCTGAGCGATTCACAAACAGACAGTTTTATATTTAATAACAATATTGATCTTTCAAAATATACTCGGGTTGTATTTATTGTAAACTCACTGTGGGGAGGTGGTGGTTACAGTTCGTTAGGCCGGTCGTGGGTTACTCTTTCAAATGGTTCAGAATACAATGTGTCTCAGTCGACGGTTCTTGCACTCCAGATAGACAATAGTTGGAGTTACAATATCCCCTTTCCATTCTCTAGTTTTGATGAGGTATTGGCGCACGAATTAGGGCATGCGCTTGGAGTTTTGCATGCAAATAGTTGGGATTGTGGTGTAGGGCAAATGGTCTATGGGAGAGATTGCGTGCATAAGGAATATGGGAATCTCTTTGATGTTATGGGTTCACCCTTGGGCGCCATCCATTTTAATGGATATTACAAAACTCTCTATGGGTGGCTTGACTCTTCTTCTATATTGAAAATTACCCAATCTGGGGATTATACGCTTGCGCCACTTGAGAAGACATCTGGTTTGCGTGTAGCAAAAATTCAGCCCCGTGATGCAAGCAGGCCATATTATGTAGAATATCGCCAAGGAGTTGGTTTTGACGCGGCGCTTGCTGGCGCAAAGAACCCTTCACTTATCTCCAATACTCAAGGACTTTTTGTAAATTTTATTGATGATACAAATTATTATCCATTTCCGCGCTTGATCAATATGCGTCCAGGGCCAGTTAATTGGGATCAAGTAACACTAAATGGCACAACCATCTATGATGATGCCGGACGTGGAATTAAAATCGGACCTATTAAGAGCAATGATGCAAATGGAATAACATTTGGTGTTCAAGTTTCGGATCCTAAATGTGTTCGCGATTACCCCTCAAGTCTCTTCTTAGATCATGTTATAACAACCACCCCAGAATCTTCCGTTGGAACCTCTATTATAGTGATGGATCGCGACAGTATCGCATGCGGACCATCAGATATAGAATTATCAAGTGTGGCACCGCCTGACTGGTCTATTTCAATTACAAATCCTGTTCTTACAGTTTTGCCGGACAATTCAAATTTCTCTAATGTGCAAATTGATGTTCCGGCCTCTGCTACTGTGGGGAAAGGTAATATCGTTTCTATAAAAGCACGGAACAGGATATCCGGATTAGAAAAAATTATTTTAAATATTGAATTTCAAGTTCTGCCGCCTCCGACTCCGCCTTTAATAATCACTTCTCCGACTGGCGGAGAAAGCTGGGGGACGGGGACTAGCCAAAAAATAAGTTGGCTTTGGACCGGTAAACAGACATCATTTTCAGTTTCGTTCGTAGATATTAATGGCGCCAAAACCGGCGCAACACCTACGGGTGGCATAAATAGTTCATTAGGTAGTTCCAATATTACGGTTCCAAGTAGTCTTAATCCAGGTAAATTTACTTTAGAAATGTGCGATACCGCTCTCAAACCAATTTGTGCAAGCAGTGGTGGAACCGTTTTGCTTACATTACCAACTTCCGCCCTTCCCGATTGGACCAACAAACTCACAGCCGTCTGGAACTTAGAAGAGAACGGCGGCAATCCAACATTCCGTAATAATAGTTCAGCGAATTGTGGCACCAAATGCAACTTAATGCCTAATACCATCATACCTAATTCTAAAGAGAAACAAGAAGGATATTATTCTAATAATTTTATTAAAACTAGTACTTCACGTCTTTATTGTAGTTCTGGCGCTTGTACTCCACTCAAATTCCCATCTTCTTTTACTCTAGGTTGTTGGGCAAGACCTACTACTGAGGCAACTTCTCTGAAATTAGTTGCTAGCTCTGGCTTTATGTCTCGAGGTAGATTTGCGAATAACATATATGCTAAAGGTTACGCAATGATACGCGGTTCAAGTTGGATGGGAGGGAAAGCAGTAAATTATCTCAACTGTATAGGTGGAGATGGTGCAAATCGATCAGTAAATGGTATTTCTGCACAATCTCAATTAAATACATTTCCAACTAATGCTTGGACTCATGCTGTCTGTCGTTATGATACAACTACTGATCCAGATAACTTTCTTTGGTCATCGCTTGTCGCCGTAACAAATGGAAAAGCATCAACACCTACAAATGTTAAAATAGTTCAAGATAATCTTGCCGAGTTTACGATTGGAGCAAATTATTCAACTTCTTCTTCAAGTTATTTTGATGGTCAACTTGATGAATGTTTTGCAACTAATAGTGCCTTATCTAATGCCGCTCTTTGCCGCATCGCTCGTTGTGGGATTAAAGGAGAGCAGTGTACTTGTTCATCATCTGACCCCAAAGCATATATAAGCACCGGTAGACCTCTTAATTGTAAACTTGAAACTATCCCATGTAACGCACCTTCGCCAATATAATATTCCGACGACTAGAATATTATTTTACCCCGCACTCCATGTAGGTTATCACTTGCGAAGAAAAGTTGGACTTAGTTCTTAAGTTCTCAAGAACATAAGAACTAAGTTTTGGAGAAGTTTAGGAGAACTTTACAGCAAAACTATCTTGGTGTATAAATACAGATAGAACTTTTTTGGAGGATAATGAAATGCGCTTCATGTGTATGTTAGTGTTTGGAGTCTACAGCAAGATTGATGCCGATCACTTCTCTGGTTGTCCAGATTATACATTTGTTAAATGTCCTAAGTTTGACGCAGAGGAATCAGAAATTGAGAGTAAGTTAGGATCAAAGGTTTCTAGTGTATGTAATTATGAGCAAAAAAGACACAAAAATAAGGCCGTTCGTTTGTTATCAGCTTCTTTAATAGAGTTAAAATAAAAGGATCTACCTAAGTGACGAAAGGAGAGATGCAATGAACAAGTTGCCATCAGTAACGGTAAGAAAGTGTCAAAAAATAGGTCGTGAATTATCGCGACTGTCTATACAGCTAAAGAATGTAGATGACAAAATTGCTAAAATGAAGGAAAAAAGAAAAGAAATATTAAAAGAAATGGAATATCAATTAGGGGTGAGTAATCGTTTTATTAATTCTAAATGTGCGTTGCCATAAGCAACGCCTTTTTATATTTGGTTTATATTTGTGGTTAATAAATTTACTTGAGGGTACTTTTTATTTTCAAAGCAAACAAATCTTTAAGAAGAAGCTCTCGGAGCTCGATTTGCATGGTCTCCGTTTTTACGGAGAAATCGAGCGAGAGGCAGAGTCGATTTGTCGCTGGAATGAATCGAACTCGATTCTTCGAGAAGATTTGCTTGCAGAAGAACCCACCTAAGTAAATTTAAAGTTCAACTCTTTTACCCCTTTTAGTTTTTTGATTTTCATTGCCAGTTTCTCGGCTTGGTCTTTACTGGTGTGTTCGCAAATTATTTTTATTGCATGAAATTGTGAGCTTGGCGCATTTGCTTGTGAGTTAACAGAAATGATATTAATATGAGCGCGAGAAATTATCACAGTAATATCTTTAATGAGGCCTACTCGGTCCGTGGCTACAATTTTAAATTGTGTCTCTTTTGGGGCAATATGGATTAAGGAGGTACTGTCTTTTAAAGCCGATTTAATTTTATCTTTAGCGCTAGAAGTTTTTACAAAATTTAACCAAGAGGAAGATGGTTTTTTATTTTTTTGAGTTAATATTTCTACTACATTTCCAGATTGAAGTTGGTGGTCAAGGGGAACAATTTTTCCGTTAATTCTGGCGCCTGAACAAGCGTTGCCTATATCAGAGTGTATTTGATAAGCAAAATCCACTGGCGTTGCGCCAACAGGCAGATCAAATACTTCTCCTTTAGGGGAAATAACAAATATACGATCTCGAAGAAAATCTATTTTAAAAGAATCTATAAATTCATCAGAATTTGTAAATTCTTTTTGCCAGTTTCGTAACTGCTCTACCCATTGCATCTCTTTTTTATTTGCAAACGATGCCTTGCCTTCAGTATAAGCCTTCCCTCCTTTTGATTGTTCATAATTCCAATGTGCTGCAATACCATTTTCAGATTCTTCATGCATTTCTTTTGTTCTAATTTGTATCTCGGTTACTATGCCATCAAGACAAATTACAGTAGTGTGCAAGCTTTTGTATCCATTTGGTTTTGGCATAGCGATGTAGTCTTTGATGCGTCCGGGCATAGGTGGCCAGAGTTTATGCACAATTCCAAGTGCAGAATAACACTCAGAGATATCTTTCATTACGACGCGAAGTGCTACAAGGTCGTAAATTTTAGAAATATCCATATCGTATCGCAAAAGTTTTTTATATAAACTTGCATAGCGTTTTGCTCGAAAATCTATAAATACTGGCCTCAAATTATTTCCGCCAAGTTCCTTTAAAAGAGTTTTGTGAACACGCTCAAGATACTTCGTTCTTTTTGTAAACTCATCCTTAATCTCTTTGTTTAACCATTCAAATTCTTTGGGATATATAAAAGGAAATGCTAAATCCTCTAGCTCGCCCGCAAGTTGTTGCATTCCAAGTCGGTAGGCGATAGGGGAATATATTTCCATGGTTTCAAGTGCAATACGTTTCTGTTTTTGTGGCGAGACGTGTTTTAGTGTTTGCATGTTGTGAAGTCTATCTGCTAATTTTATTAAAATTACCCGAATGTCTTCAGATAAGGCGAGTAGCATTTTGCGAAGGTTTTCAACTTGCGACAAAGTTCCACGATATTTAATTTTACTAATTTTAGTAACACCATCTACCAAAAAAGCTACCTCTTCTCCAAACTTATTTTTAATATCTTGCAGAGTTACTTCAGTGTCTTCTACTGTGTCATGAAGTAATGCGGCAACAATAGTTTGTTCGTCAAGATTCCAGTCCGCTATATTATTTGCCGCGGCTAGTGCATGATTAAAATAAGGGTCACCACTTTTCCTTTTTTGGCCACGATGCATCCTTTCTGAAAATTGATATGCCTGGTCAATTATCCCTCCTGGTTTTAGTTTTATTTGTTCTTTGACTGTCATGTATAGAGTATCAATTATTGCATAACCTATAATTACATGATATGTTACCGAAAGTTGTTTTTCAATTGGAGGTGTTTTATGGGGCGTAACTCAATGCCATTGCGGCACCAAAAAAGGGCTATGAAAATAATAAACGATGCTCAAGATGCGATAACTGAAACTTATTTGGAGATCTCAAAAACGGAGGATATTCTGCCAAAAGACGGAATAGCAATTTTGATTCGTTCTCGATTTGGTAGTGTTCGTGAAAAGCTGCAAACAGTTCGTCAAAAAGTTAGAGAATTAAAATCACTTATTTAGTTATAATAAAGTGGCAATCAAAAAAAGCGCCCATATCGACACATTTTTAACTCTTGCATTACTAGTAATTTAATGATACACTATCTACAGTAAATTTTAGGATTGAGAGACATTGTCTCTTCGGGAGCTATCAATGGAGAAAGATTTTCCGAGAAGTAATGACATTTGTGGATTGAGATTAGGGCTTGTCCTTGATTGCATAGATAAACTAATGATTATTGAGAGTGATATGGACAAGCATGAAAGAGAGAGAACGCAACCGAGTACAGAACAGAAAGAAAGATGGAAAAATTTACTTGGGTTTGTAGGCACACATCTTTCATGTCGATTGAGACAATTAGAAAAGTGGGGTGTGAAAGTAACCTAATCTGTATCAATCGCACAATTTTAAAAAGGTTGTGATTACAAAAAAGCGTCCAGTTTGGACGCCTTTTTTTTCTACAAACTATCCACGCACCAAAGATCAAAATATTATAGTTTACGAACAAATACAATAAATCCAGTATATTTTGTTATTGAAGCGGTAATGCTTAGTTGGATCTTGGTGCGGGATTCCGCAGTTCGAAATAGCAAAAGCGGCCCGTGGGCCGCGAAGTGCTTCATTTTCTTTCTGCTAACACCACCTTAGCTTCAAATTCTTTTTTACCACGAAGCACTTTAAATTTAATTACATCTCCAACTTTCATATCCTCTAGAAAATCTTGAATGGTTTTTTCTGTTCCGATTTTCTCTCCTTCACACTCTAATATGATATCTTTTTCTCTTACCCCTGCCTTATATGCTGGGCTGTCTTTTATTACTCCACTTCTAGCACACGCACGGTGCACGGGGTCGTGCTCTAGAACATCATGATGGTTGTGCATCTCACCGGTTACTAGCGCGCCATAGTCTACTCCTAAATTCATTCGAGATTTAAGATTTTCATCTACTGTTATGTAACTAATTCCGAGAAGTGGTCGTTTGATATGATCAAATTCGGCTAGATCCTCAAGATCTCTTTTTGCATGATTAATTGGAATTGCAAAACCAATGTTTTGAGCACCAAAAAGTAGTGCAGCATTTATTCCAATCACGTAGCCAGTTTCGGAGTCCACAAGTGGTCCACCAGAATTTCCAGGATTTATAGCAGCATCAGTCTGAATTAATCCACGCATCTCCTGTGGTGGAGCAGTTGGGTCTGCTTGGGCGGCGATTGAACGAGATAGACCAGAAACAATACCACGCGAAACTGTGTTTCTAAAAATTCCTAGCGCATTACCAAAAGCTAAAACTTCTTCACCGAGTTGTATCTTTGTTGAATCTCCAAGCCTAAGAATTGGTAAATCTTTTTTTGGCTTAATTTTTATTATAGCTACGTCGTTTATTGGATCTCTTGCTAAAACCTCTGCCTCATATTTTTCTCCAACTGAATCAAAAATGGTATATTCGGCACTCGCATCTGCAATCACATGTTTATTAGTTAAAATGATTCCACTCTTTTCTACAATAAAACCAGAACCCCCACCAATCTTCACCATACCCCTAGCATCAATTGCTTCTCTTGGAATTTTTGTTTGTTCCTCTGGTAATTTTAGCGATGTGGGAATGCTAGCCTTTAATTCTTTTTCAACCGCGCGCGCGTCTTTTGAAATAATAATAGAGATTACCGCAGGAATAGTTTTTTTAACTGTTTTTACAATTGCTGTATCATGCATAGTATATTTATTAGTTATTTTATAATTTTATTAAAGACCTTTTGCATAATTAAATTCGTTAAGAGATTTTAACCCTCCAAAGTTTTTCAATGAAAAATTTAGGGGGGTGAAAATTTGAGACGAGACGAAGTGAAA
>JAUXUB010000046.1 GCA_030680955.1 bacterium
TGCCAGTCCGACGATCGTCGGACTGGCAAGTAAAATAGTGGAGATCATACACTTGTTTGATAAAGTGCGAATTTAACAAAAATATAGCTTTGAACTTTAAGTTTAATTTAAAACTGTACTAGACTTGTGCCTAAAACATAAACCTCGTGCGCTTAAGTTAGGCTTAAATTTTTTTTAAGAAATTAATAAATACTACTTGAGTCAAATTTAAAAATAAATACAATTACTATTAGAATTCGTTTCTTAAGTATCTTTCTACTAAATTGACAGACCAACTCCAAGTTATTTTAATAATGCGGCAATGCGGCAATTGCCGCATTATAATTGCCGCATTTCCGCATTATTTTATAAATTGTTTGCTGATTTACACTTTTGGAATTTGTTTACCGATTTACACTTGTAAAATATGTTTACCGATTTACATTTCATACTAAATTGTTTACCGATTTACACTTATTACCAATTCACAAAATATTAGAATGGTTTTTGGTATGAAATGTTTACCGATTTACACTATCATTAATTTAACGAATTTCGAAAATAATTCTAGCAAAGAATGTTTATCGATTTACACTTTATACTAAATTGTTTATCGATTTACACTTTATAATTAAATTTTTAAGCATTTTGTTTACCGATTTACATTTATTACCAATTTAAAAAATATAGAATTGTTTTTGGTGAGTAATGTTTACTGATTTACATTTTTACGAATGCAGCAGATTTTAAAAAGATTCTAGTGTAAAATGTTTACCGATTTACACTTTTGTCATCACTATGTATTAATTCGTAAACGCTAATCTTGGTGCAATTACTTATAAAAATATTTTGCGATATTTAATGGTTTGCTATGATATACTTTCTATTGTGTGCATCAGTTTAATTAAGAATTTATCTGGCTAACATATAAACAAACAATGTCTCTAAAAAGAACTCTAACTCATGATTACATAAGAGGTCTCGTTGAAGGCGAAGGAACTTTTACTTTTGACACGAGAATCTCTGGTGGAATTAAACATAAGATTCCTTCTTTTGCATTATCCATGCACGTTAGGGATAAAGATCTTATTGAAGGTGTTAGAAATTTTCTCAATATTAAGAATAGAGTTTATGTATATCACCATCCAGGAAAAGATTCGAGCAAAGATAAAAGAGGACCAAAAGCAATTCTTATTATACGAGAAATTGGTTCACTGAAAAATAAAATCATCCCTCTCTTTTATAATCAATTAGTCGGGAACAAAGCAATTCAATTTGATAATTGGATTGAAAAAATAGGTTCTGATAAATCGGTGCCAAAAAGTTATCAAATATTATATAGACTTTGCAAAAATGGTTTTTACGATAAAAACCCGAAATACTTTGACTCTCTTTAGTATCGAATAATAATACAAATAATAACTTTAGGTGTGGTAGTGCAGTGTAAATTGATTCACACATCTTGTGTATAATTATCTATTTGTGAATTGACAAACAAAAATTCCTATTATTCATGTGTTTATATACTCGATTCATCTGTTAAACACTTTATTTGTTTATCACGCATTGTGCGACAGTTCAAGATATGGCTAACAATGTGGGGAGTACATACAAGCTATAGTTATACCATCCCAAATTAACCAATACTCTTTTAATCTCGTCTTTGCGAGGAGGAACGACGAAGCAATCCAGATTTATCTCATTATTTCCTGGATTGCCGCGGGCTTCGCTCTCGCAATGACAAAAATCTTATAGGAAGTGGTTAATTGAGGATGGTATTAACATAGGCATCTATCCAACCCTAGTGTAGATAAATATTATTAGAATTTTAAATTTAAAAAAGAATCAAGGATTGCTTTGTATACTTAAGTAAAAAATAAACCGTACAAGACTTGCTTCACATAAAATTATAAGATAAAAAAATATAAAATTATTTAGAACTAGCTTTTTTAAAAAATCATAAATCTTAGCTAATAAATCTGCAAATCTTTTTTATATGAAAATTTAAATAAGTTTGCGATTCAGCATTTAAGTTTTTTGATGCGAAATATTTTTTATTTCGTTTTCATTCATTGTAAAAATGTAAACTTACGAAATACTTATTTATAATCTTACTAAAAATCTATGAGGCCAAAACTTATAAGCAATGCATGATCTATTGCTGTAATTGTGGAGTCAGATAGTTTCCCTAGGCGCTTAATGAGTCTTTTCTTATCAATTGATCGCACTTGGTTTAAGAGAACAACCGAATCTGTGGAAAGTCCACCTTCGGGAACGCGCACCAATGCTTCAATAGGTCGAATTGGCTCGGTGAACTTGCTTGATAGCGCAGCCACTATCGTAATGCCGCTTATTCGATTGCCAATATCATTCTGAAGAATAACTGCTGGTCGTGTCTTCCTGATTTCTCGTCCGATGGTTGGATCGAATGCAGCAAGCCATATGTCACCGCGTTTTGGTTGTACTGCTTTTGTTAGTTTTGCCATACTTCTTCATCAATCGCGAACCAATCTTCCGCGATCTTAAGATCGCGCCCTGCTTCGCGACGATAGCCTTCAATAAGTCGTTTCCGTAGATTCATCTTTCCTTGATGACCGATGTAACTTCGTATTGCTTGGTCAATAAGACGACTCCTGTCGCCCTTTTCTGTTGCGCGATCAATAAGCCGAACTGTTTCTTCCGGTAGAGTGATATTTAGACGTCTATGTAATGTTGTAATTCCTCCTTTTCTCATATTAAAACGATACACATCATTAGTGTGTATGTCAAATTGTGCCGAGGGCGGGATTTGAACCCGCATGCCTTGCGGCGCTGGCTCCTAAAGCCAGTGTGTCTGCCATTTCACCACCTCGGCGTTTTTACTATCTACTACATAGTATTATTTTTTAAAAAAAAGTAAAGGCTAGTTTTTTCTGTCTTTGCGAGGGTCATCCCGAAGCAATCTATTTAAACTGGATTGCTTCGCTTCGCTCGCAATGACGGATATGAGTGAATCTGTCATTGCGAGGATCATCCCGAAGCAATCTATTTAAACTGGATTGCTTCGCATAGCTTGCAATGACGGATATGAGTGAATCTGTCATTGCGAGGATCATCCCGAAGCAATCTATACTATTTTGTCTTTGCGTGTTTTTGCGAGGGTCATCCCGAAGTAATATCTTAATGGATTTTACTGGTCAATCCGACGATCGTCCGATTGACAAGTAAAATGCTGGCAATATTAGATAATCTATTTAAGCTGGATTGCCACGCTTCGCTCGCAATGACGGAATGAAATGAACTACCTCGCAACAAGCTGACGAGGAATTATTCCAATTAATAATATTTAATATTCGGGCTTGCGAAGCCCGAATATTAAATTGAGGGTAAAATAATTAAAAACGCCCTGACTAAAATCAAAGCGTTTTTTATAAATTTCTTAAATAACTAGTAAAAATTTCTATTATACTATCCGCTATCAATAAAAGTTTTTACAAGAGAAGTAACTGATGCAGAAAGAAGTGCTACACCAATAGCAACTGCGGCATATATAACTGCGCGAGTGGCTTCACCGACTTTAGTTGCGTCGCCACCAGACATAAGGTACTTAAATGCGGCAATAAGTAGAAAAATAACAGCAACAATTAAAAATATACTGAAAAGCCAATATACTACGATATCCAACAAGTTCACAATATAAGCCATGCTTAACGGGACTTCTGGTATTCCACCTACGCCTCCTGGTTCTGGAGGACCATACTGCTGTGCTCCAGCTAGTATTGGAATAAGCAAGCTCATCACAGCGAACACCATTGAGATTTTTTGTAATTTCATATTTATTTATGTTTATTTACCCTCCCAACTTTTTAAATCGAAAACATACACATAACACGTCTTCTATCCAAAAAGTTGAGAGGGTTAACCGACCTTTTTACCTTAACTGATTACTTATTTATTTTACCTAATTATATAGTACTTTGGCAAATGGGGATAAGTCTCTCATAAGGCGCGAAAGGATAATATTATGACATCCGACTACCAAGACACAAAGTAAACAATATTTGGGTAGTCGGATGTCGGGGACTTGAAAAGTCGTGAAGGCTCAATATTTATGAAGTCCGATGTCCAGAGACAACTGCACAATATTTGGGACATCGGACTTCATGAAGACATCAGGGAATGGGGCTGATGCATGGCGGTCTCCCGTATCTATGAACGAATCACTAAACTAGAAACGAGTTTTGGAATGCTGGCGGAAAGGAGTGCGAGCGCGATAGCGACAACGGCATAAATTAGCGCACGAGTTGCGGAACTTACATTTTCTGTTTTGCCACCCGAGGTCAAATACCTAAATGCCGCAACGAGTATTGCAATAACCGCGACTGTTAGAAATATATTAAACATCCATGTGCCTGCACGGTTTAAAATATTAATAACGTCTTCCGCGCTTAAGTTTGAAACGCCTCCTTCAATGCCAACGCCATCACTAACTGCCGATTGTGCAAAATATTTATACATTTGAAATTAGAAAATATTAATGAAAGCGGACATTAGATTGCTTCGTGGAATCTCGCAATGACGATGTTGTCAGACTAGATTTGGATTGCTTCGCAAAGCCTCGCAATGACGAACACACTTCCTTTTCGTCTTTGCGAGCGGAGCGTGGCAATCTAATAAATGGATTGCTTCGTAGGGCCTCGCAATGACGATGTTGTTAGACTAGATTGGGATTGCTTCGTGGAATCTCGCAATGACGATACTATTTTATGAGATTAACCTTTGATGAGTTGCTGAACTATAGATATTATGCCTCTACTTAACAATAAAATAATTAAACCAATTACAGCGTACATTAATGTGGCGCCTCCTTTTTTGAATTGTTCCGGTTTCGCTCCTGCAGTTAACATTTGAAATGCTCCATACAAGATCATAATAACGGTTATTGGAATCCCCACTGCGAATAAAAATCCAATGATGCGATCTAGAACATCGATAATGGTTCCAGTGAATGGAGACTCAATTGTAATTGACCCAGTAGCGGCGCTTGCAACAGAAACTGCAATAGTTCCGTATCCAATTAACACTTCTACTCCAACCACAAAATATTTAATAAGTTTATTTTTCATAAATAAAGTATATCAGATAGAAGAATCACAACAAAGTTAATAAATTAATTTAAATTTACTTTGTAAATCTTACATCCCAGTGGTCACTTTCTAGAGCATAAACATATCCAGTGCCAGGATCTTTGTATTGTATCGCGCCATCACTCCTATTTGGCATTTTTTCAAAACCATTTGTAATATAATTAGAAACACAGGAAGACGAGGATCTAAAATCTAACTTGTCACCAGCAAGATGTCCCGCGCCATGCCCCCCTGTTGTTTCTGTTCCTCCGGTAATCACTACATCGCATTTACTTTTTTGCACAAATCCTAATGCGCCATCTTTTGCGCTTTGAGAAAGACCATCTAGGCAAGTAGGTGGGCAGTTATTGTTGTTCATAGATATTTTACCACCACTATCACTTATTAACTTATCCCTAACTATATTACTTTCCGCAATGTTATTGGCACCTCTTGTCGTAGTAGTAGCTCCAGTCGTACTCGTTCCTCTAGTCGCAATAGGAGTTCCTGGACCCAATATACAATCCAACCGTTCTTCTTGGGGGCATTCAATTTTGTTCCATGGCTTTCCGGTGATGCTTTTATTTACAAATAAAAAGAAGACTTGGTTTACAATAATCCAAGCCATGAGCATTAATATAACTCCAACTACAGATGCAACTATGGCTTTTTTGCCTTCCTGAATTTTAGCGGGCATAGCGCCACCTACCATAATAAGAATTGCGCCATAGGTGATAAAGAGTACTGCTACTGAAATGCCGATATATATAAGATAATCCATGCCACCTTTTACAACATTAAGGCCGTCACATATTGTGCAATACTTTGCGCCCTTTGGTATACAGAGATTACCGCTACATTTATCGGGCTCTATGAGAGAGAAGGCATTAGTGACTGTTGGGATAACAATTAAAAAGAGGAGGAGGGTGGCGAGGATAAGTAAATTGTTTTTGGAGGGTTTCATAGGGAAGAATAATATTCGGGCTTCGTAAGCCCGAATATTATAATTTACAATTATTAATTATTAATTTTTATTTAATGCTCTAATTAATAATTTTAAACTTTGGAAATTAAATGGAAATTGTAAATTGATAAATTTAAATACATACAAAATGGTTTATCTAAAGCAAGATCCAAAATCACAAGCTTTTTCCCTAATATAACACGCATTATATGGTAGGGGTCCGGGATCTATAGGACAGCCCCATTTGGGGATAGGTGGGAACCCATTAGCCGAATTACAATCCTTGGATAGTTTAACATTTTCCCCACCACCATTATATATAGAATAAGTAAGTTCCTCTACAGACGCAGCATTACCATATTGATTACGATAACTATTAGCTTCATTATATGCATTTTTTAATATAATCATGCCTAGTCTTATATTTTCTTCCGGATCCGTAACGCAATTAGCACTAACTACTTGCATTAAACCGCAGCTTTTTCCATCTACTGATTGATCTTTGCCAATATTTGCCCTACAACCAGACTCTATTGCTATTATTTTTTTGATAAGTGGCTCAGGAACACCATTTGCATACTTAGTAATATAGGTATCAAAAGCACTAGTATCACACGAAGCTGGACAAGATCCTTCTCCATTACAGATTGTTCCTCCACCAGAAAGTCTACTCATTGACTCCGCTACATTTGTTTCACAATTAGCTGTACTTCCTCTTCCAGTACTCGTCCCTCTACTTGCTATTGGAGTGCCCGGACCCAATATACAATCCAACCGTTCTTCTTGGGGGCATTCAATTTTGTTCCATGGCTTTCCAGTAATGCCACCACCACTCACAAACATAAAGAAGACTTGGTTTACAATAATCCAAGCCATAAGCATTAATATGACTCCAACTACAGATGCAGTTATAGCTTTTCTGCCTTCTTGAATTTTAGCTGGCATAGCGCCACCTACCATAATAAGAATTGCGCCGTAGGTGATGATGAGTACTGCTACTACAACACCAATGTCTATAAGATACTCCATCCCACTTTTTACTACGTTAAGGCCATCACAGATGGTGCAATACTTTGCGCCTTTGGGTATGCAGAGATTACCGCTACATTTATCGGGCTCTATGAGAGAGAAGGCATTAGTGACTGTTGGGATAACAATTAAAAAGAGGAGGAGGGTGACAAATATTATCTCAAAAATTCTTGAACGATTTATAGACATATAATAATTCTATCACATTCTACATGCTTTTAGTGACCGTGGGAAATAATTTACAATGTTCAATTTTGGATTGCTTCGCTACGCTCGCAAAGACAACGATATTTTGACTTAAAATTAGGGTATGCCTTCGACAAGCTCAGGCAATAATTAATTTTTATTTTTACTTCATTAACTGCGTAACCATGTCTTCTGCTTTTTTTAGCGCAACTTCGGCGGTGAGTTTTCCGCTTAATACAGAGCTGATTATATCAGAAAATATATCTTCAATTGCAGAATAATCAATCTGAAACCATGATTTTGCGGTGAGCGCTTGTTTTGCAAAAACGCCTAAATCTTGGTCATTTAAATTTGCATCAATAAGAGAAAGCAAGGCAGGAGGCTTACCTGTCTCTTTTGCATATGCATTGGCGCTTTTTTTATTGGTTGTTGCAAAAGTTATGAAATCCCAGGCCACAGAAGGATTCCTACTCTGCCTTGAAACAGTGAGCCCCCAGTAACTAGCATAATTGATTGGTTTGTTTATATCTACCTGCGGCATTGGAGCAATGCGAAAATCGAGAAAAGGATTTTTTTGCTTAATTGCTGGTATCTGATAAGCATAATTAAACATAATTGCTGTGTTCCCTTCGGCAAAATTATCTATTGAATAGTGGAGTCGTTCATTCCATGTGTATAAAAAGTAATCGGATTTTGCAAAATTAGTGTAATATTTAAGTCCTTGAAGGCCGTAATTATTAGTATCTGACCCATTAGCAAATGTAGCATACTTGCCCTCGCTATTTGTGAATTCTGCGCCATATTGCATCATTAGCAACGCGATTAAATCCGTTGCGCGGTTAACACTGGTGTTTGACCCTCCTATTGCCGCGGCGGCTTTAAAAATTTCATTTGTTGTAGGGTTAATTTCTCGTAATCTAGGAACTAGTTGATTAAACTCCGACCATGTGGAAGGCACTATCGCTATTCCCTTTCGATCGAAATAATCACGATTGTAATACATGGCGAGAGTATCTAAATTAAGGGGGCTGGCATAAATTGTTGTCGTGTCTCGTACAAAATCATCACTCACTACTTTAGGAAACGCATCTCTAAATGTAACAAATGGAAAACCTAATAATGTCTGAAGCTTAGGGTCAAGCGGAACAATTTTGCTTTGGTGCTTTGGAAGCCAGTTATTTTGTATCATAAAAATATCTGGGCCAGTACCTGCGGCTAATGCATCGATTAAATCCTTTTCATAACTTTTAACATCGCCTGAAATTTTAACATATTCAATGGTAACATTAGGTTTTATATTCCTGTATTCTTTTTTAAGTGCATCAAATGCTTCTTTATTATCAAAAACTCCCCAGACAGTTAGAGTAACTTTTGGATCACCGCCAATATTACGCATTCCAAAATATAAAACCAAAAATATAACCAAAACTACAGCTACAATAGCGGCAATGAGCTTAATGCGAGTACTAGAGAGCACAAAAAATGGGTTCATAGAATTATAGATAAAATTTTATTATCTGGGATTGTCGAGGGATAAAATTCCGTCTTTGCGAGGGTTATTCCGAAGCAATCTATTTAGCCTGGATTGCTTCGCTGCGCTCGCAAAGACGGAAAATAATAAATCAATGTAAGTCTTCGACGAGCTCAGACAGTAATAGGGATTAATTTACAATTTTCAAATCTCAATTTACATTTAATTTTCAAGGTTTGGAAATTGATCATTGAATCATTAAATGAAAATTGTAAATTGATAATTGTAAATTTTAGTTTGTAATTATAGTAAGTCTTCGACGGGCTCAGACAGTAAAGGGTGGATCTTCAACGAGCTCGGACAGTAAAGAACGAATATTCAACAAGTTCAGACGATAATCAGATTCTATTTTATATTGCAAAAGGTCTGCCCTATAAGCATACAATACCTGCAACTTTATCTCCAGCCTTAAGAGACATAATACGTACTCCTTGAGTGTCGCGTCCTGCAATACGAATATCCTTAATACTTGTCTTTATAATTTGGCCTTTTGTTGAAAGCGCCAAAAGTTCTTCTTCGTCTGTTACGATTCTTGCGGCTACAATTTGACCTGTTTTAGAATTAATTTTAGCAGTTTTTATTCCAGAACCACCACGACGCTGAATTTTGTATTCTTTTATATTTGTTCTCTTTGCATAGCCTTGTGCCATTACAACCAAAAGATTCATATCCTTATTACTATCTGCACTCTTGGACACAATATCTAGAGAACTCACCTTATCATTCTTTTTAAGACGAAGCGCATTTACACCACTAGCTGCTCGGCCCATAGGACGAACGTCTTTTTCTTTAAAGCGTATTGCCTGGCCATTTTGAGTAGCAATTAAAATGTCTGTCCCGGGAAGCGCCATACTTACCCATCTAAGTGAGTCTCCCTGTTTAAGCTTAAGCGCAATAATTCCCGAACGTCGTACGTTTTCAAAATCGCTAATTGGAGTCTTTTTAATAACTCCATTTTCGGTAACCATTACAAGATTAAGTTCTTCTTTTGCATTTCCAGAATAAGCAATTACGGCACTCACATTCTCTGACGTAGGAATTTCAAGGAAATTATGTATGGCCTTACCTTTTGCGGTGCGGGTACCAACAGGAATTTCATGCGCTTTTGTCTGATACACTTTTCCGCCCGTTGTAAAGAAAAGCATATTGTCGTGCGTATTTACACTAACAAAATGTGTCACAAAATCTTCCTCTCCCATTTCGCCTCCAATTATTCCTTTTCCGCCGCGACGTTGCACTTTAAATCCTTCTGGGTTAATACGCTTAACATAGCCACTCGCAGAAAGAGTAATGACTGCTTCTTCTTCTGGCACTAAATCTTCTGCATTAAATTCTTGTAAGCCGCCAGAGACAACTTTAGTGCGGCGTGCATCACCAAATTTTTCTTTTAATTCTTTAAGCTCGTCTGCTATAACACCTTTAATTTTTTCTGGACTCTTTAATAAAATTTCAAGTTCTTTAATAAGCTTGAGCTTTTCTTTAAGTTCTTCTTCAAGTTTATGTCGCTCAAGAGCGGCGAGCGCTTGCAATCTCATTTCTAAAATAGCTGTTGCTTGCAGAGCGCTCAATTTAAATCCTTTAATAAGATTTGCGTGTGCTTCCTCTTTGTCTTTAGATTTTTTTATTGTGGCAATAATGCGATCAATTGCAGAGAGCGCTTTAACCAAACCTTCTAATATATGGGCTCGCTCTTTGGCTTTTTTAAGATCAAATTCTGCTCTGCGTTGCACTACCTCTCTTCGATGCTCCAAAAACTGCTCCAACATGTCTTTTATAGACATCAAAATAGGTTGGAGCCCTTTCTCTAGAGAAATTAAATTTAGGTGAAAATCTTTTTGTAAATCAGTATGCTTATAAAGCTGGTTCAATATTTTCTGTGGAGAAACATCGCTTTTTAGTTCAATGACAATGCGCAAGCCATCTTTGTCCGATTCATCTCTTAAATCGCGAATGCCCTCAATTTTTTTCTCTCCGATTAACTCGGCCATCTTTATAATAAGCTCGGATTTGTTTACTTGGTATGGAATTTCGGAAATAACAATTACATATTGATTATTTTTTTTCTCCTCAACATCTGTGAGCGCCCGCATAGTAACAGACCCTCTTCCAGAAGCGTAACTTTCTATCATAGAGCGTCTATCATAAATAATTCCTCCAGTAGGAAAGTCTGGCCCTTTAATAACCTCCATAATTTCTGGAATCGTAACTTTAGGTTTTTGGAGGATTAATGTTGCAGCGTCAATCACCTCGCCAAGATTATGAGGTGGAATGCTTGTAGCCATACCCACTGCAATTCCCATTGAACCATTAAGAAGAAGGTTGGGAAATCTGGCAGGAAGAACTTTTGGCTCTTCGCGGCTATTGTCGTAGTTTGGTTGCCAATTTACTGTTTCTTTATCTATATCAAATAAAAGTTCTTCGGCAATTTTAGATAGACGACATTCCGTATAGCGTTGCGCCGCCGCAGCGTCACCGTCCTGAGATCCAAAATTTCCTTGGCCCTGAATTAAAGGATAGCGTAGCGAAAAAGGCTGTGCCATTCTTACCATAGCATCGTAGACAGCCGTATCGCCATGTGGATGATATTTGCCAAGGCACTCCCCGACGACACGAGCTGATTTTGTAAATTTTGCGGCGTGAGTTAGTCCCATATCCCACATTGCCCACAAGATGCGACGATGCACCGGTTTTAAACCATCGCGAACGTCCGGTAATGCGCGCGTAACAATTACGGACATTGCATAATCTAAATAAGACTCTTGGAGTTCAGTTGTTATCTCGCGCTTCTCGATTGCAGCTACAAGCTTAACAGGTTGATTATTTTTTTCTTTATCTTTTTTCATTAAATATTAAAATCGAGGTATGCCTTCGACAAGCTCAGGCGATAATCAGTTTCTATTTTATTTTGTTATAATTATATCGTTGCCTTTGTTTGTTAACCCAAAAATTTTTGATTTTAAATTCTCTAAAATTTGCGATGAGTTCCGCTTGAAATTAGCAATAAGTGGATTTATTGTTTCTGGTTTTGTTTCTTCAACTTTAACTTCAGGTCTAATTTGCTGCACTAAAGCAGAGGGCGCTTTCTCTATAGTAATATTAATATATAAAACCCAAAGAGTTACAATGAACGCCATCGAAATTCCACTTAATATATATACCCATACTTTTCTAACCCCATCATCTAAGGTTCTTAAGTATCCAATAAAAATTTGTAGACGATTCATGATATAAAATTAATTTTCAATTTTCAAATCTCAATTTACATTTAATTTCCAAAAATACAAATTTTCAATGACATGAAAAATTAATTTTTTGAGTCGCCAATGTATTAAGCTTTAATACAAATGATTTTTGTTTTCTCTCCCATTTCTATAATATCTTTTTTCTTAAGTACAAGCTTATCCATGTTTTCGCATTTCTGTCCCACCTCATCTAAAAACGCCGAGACATGTTGTGGTGGATATGGAACAATTATTCTGGGTTGAATTTGTTTAACTAATTTTGCGGCACTTTTTGGATCTAGAAATCCTTTACCCACGGGAATAAATAAAATATCTACTTCGCCAATATTTTCCATTATTTCAACTGATGGCGCACTCGAAATATTTCCCATAAAAAAAATCGAAATCCCTTCTATGATTACAGAATACATTACATCCGCAAGATCATTTTTCGCATCATAGTGAACTTGAATACCTCGAACTGCAATTTCCTGAACTTCATATTCTCCGCCGCCATGTATATTTACTTCCCCACTTTTACTTTCGATTTCCGAAACCTTGGATCGCGTTTCTAAAGTTATATCTGCTTTAAACTTTTCGTTTGGAGGATCAACTATAGCCGAAACCTTGCCGCTTACAACCTTAAAACATGTTTCATTGTGATATGTTATAACCATAAAAAAGTTGATAGTTTATAGAAAAATAGTTTATAGATTTTGCGTAGAACAATCCCATCTCCACCCTTTTAAACTATCAACTATTCTTGCTATAAACTCTTTTGCATAAACTATCCACTACCTACTATAAACTAAATGGCCTTGCTTTTCAACTAAAAATGACCTATAGTAAGTCCACGAACTTATACTATCCCCAATTAACCACTTTCTATAAGACTTTTTGTCATTGCGAGGGCGAAGCCCGCGGCAATCTAGGAAATAACGGAATAAATCTGGATTGCTTCGTCGTTCCTCCTCGCAAAGACGAGGTTAAAAGAGTAGTGGTTAATTGGGGATGGTATTACGAATTTAGCGAATATACAATATGCGAAAATTTTTTTAGAATTCGCATTAGTCCGATTCGTAAATTCGTGGACTATCTATGCAATCCCGTTAGAGACCGCGATCGCTTTCTCGGCTAATAGAACGGGGTTAAAATTACTATTATTATTAATATTTTTTTGACAGACTCGCGCTCATATTAACCGCAATCTGTCTCTAATGGGATGAAAACAACATTTGCAGATTTTGTAAAAAACGATTCCACCTTACTAAAAATTCCTAGAGAAGGAGAAGTTGTGGAAGGAACTCTAATAGAAAAAAAGCCACGAAGGGCCTATTTTAACTTAGGTTCCCTTGGAACAGGAATTGTATTTGGAAGAGAATATATAAACGCCAAAGAAACAATAAAGGGACTTAGCCCTGGAGATAAAGTTGGCGCAAAAATTTCAATCGCACAAGACGAAGATGGATATATAGAACTTTCACTTGGCGCCGCACACGAAGAAAGGCAATGGAGCGGCGTTACCGAATATAAAGAAACTGGAGAGGTCATCACCGTAAAAATTACAGGAGCAAATAGTGGCGGGCTAATTGCTACTATCAGTAATTTAAAAGCATTTTTGCCAGTGTCCCAGCTTTCAAACGAGCATTATCCACGGGTTACAAGTGGCGACAATCAAAAAGAAGCCATACTTAAAGAATTAAAGAAATTCACGGGGCAAGATTTAAGAGTTAAGGTCATTGATGTTAATCCTCGCGGTGAAAAACTTATTATTTCAGAGCGCGAAATTAGCGACGAAAACGTAAAAGAATTACTTAAGAAATACGAAGTTGGAGCAATCATAGATGGTATTGTTTCTGGCGTAGCAGACTTTGGCGCATTTGTTAAATTTGTAGATAATCCATCAATTGAAGGGTTAATCCATATTTCCGAACTAGATCACAAATTAATTGAGAACCCTAAAGAAGTTGTAAAAGTTGATGAAGCTGTAAAAGTGAAGATCATAGATATAAAAGATGGTAGAGTATTTTTATCTCTAAAAGCGCTAAAATCAGACCCTTGGTCATTGGTTGGTGAAAAGTATAAAGAAGGAGCAGATGTAACCGGTCGCGTAAAGAAATTCAATCCTTATGGAGCTTTTATAGACCTTGGCGATGGAGAAATTCAGGGTCTTATTCACGTTTCCGAGTTTGGCGGAACCGAAGAAATGAAGAGATCAATCGAAATAGGCAAGGAATACGACTTTGTAATAACCATGGCAAAACCCGAAGAAAAGAGACTCCTTTTAAAGCTGAAATCCCGTTAGAAATAGGACGCGGACACAAAGAAAAACAATATTTACTGACCCGATGACCAAGACAAGGGCAATAATATTTGGGTCATCAGGTCAGAGGAATTACACGTCTGTTATTTTCTAATGGAATAAGAAATAAGAGACCTTTTGCAAAATTAGGATTATAGTCAAAATTTTATTCCCTGAGCTTGTCGAAGGGTAAAATTCTGTCTTTGCGAGGGTTATCCCGAAGCAATCTATTTAGATTAGGCTGGATTGCCACGCTTCGCTCGCAAAGACAAAAAAATATAACAGTAAGGTGAGTTTTCAACAAGCTCAGACAATAATCATACTATTTAATTTTGCGAAATATCTAACAGAATTTAATCACTAGCCAGTTAAAAACTTCTTTGCGAGTCGTGGTTTTTCGTTTATGAAAAATTGCTTCACTATTTTCCAGTCAAGATCAATATACATTTTTGGCATTTCGTCATTATCTGCGTCCTCAAAATAGACCAGACTCTTGATGATATGATGAAGATTGTAATCATATTTACCAAATTTTTTCTGAAAATCCCAAAATAACTCATCGAGTGGCTTTATATGAGTTGCAAGATAATAAAGATCAATAAAATCCCGCTTCTTGCCTCTATCTGAAATTGCCAAAATTTTCATTGCCGCGAGATCAATTGGTTGTGCAATCAAAAGATGTTTATGCGCTATTGGCTTCTCTATTAAGCCGTATGGCAAGACAAAAAAACTCACTTTTATCTGGTCAAGAGTACCAAGAAGCGTTCCTCTTCCACTCCTTTCGCCCATAAAAGTACCAATGTGATTAAGATCTTTTATAAGCAGTGGTTCTGAAAATATTTTTGTAGTAAAAAAATCAAGATCATTGGATTCCCGATGAGCAAAAAACAGAGCTATCGCGGTGCCACCAGCTAGGTAAAAATCTCGAATAAAATCGGTGTCTGCTAGTTTCAAAAAAAGCGTCCGTGTTTTTAATGGAAGTTTATCTGGATATATCAAATACATAAATTATGTGTGCTGTGGGGTATATTAGACCTTTTGCATAATTAATTTCTACTACAATTCCCAAATTTGGGCTACGACTTTGTGAAAATTTATCAACGTATACTCTTGTATATGCTTCAAAATTTTCACTTCGTCTCGCCACAAATTTGAAAATCTCGTAACGAATTTAATTATGCAAAAGGTCTAATTATTTAATAAGTGATGTCCAAAAATTTCTTGTTTGTGACGAAACTTCTCTTGATTTAAGGGCATTACAAAAGTCCCTTTTGGAAAAATATTTCCATGCCCATCTAATAGCTTCTGGGCGACCATACTCAAGAAGCCGCGTTAGCACGTATATTTTTTTTCTTTTAATATCTAGTTTACTAATATCTACCTCCCAAAAATATGGGTATAGTTTTTTTGGTAATCGTTTGGAGACCTTTTTTGTCATGACCTAATTTTAGCACTTTTATGATGACTTGACAAGTGCTGTTTTTTTTGCTATAATGCACACAGGTCATCGAATTCCCAACGATCCTAGCGAAAAAGCCCCAGATGAGCTGCAATGGTTGCGACTCAAAAGTGCTTATTCTAAAGGACTAACCCCCTAAGCTTAGGGCAAATAAAAGGAGGCCAATATGGCCAAGAACAACGGCAGTAAGAAGCCACGAACCAATAACAGCAACGACGCCGCGAAAAATGCGGCGGAAGCGGCGGAGCGTGCGAACGGTGCACTCACACTCGAAGGGTCAACTACGGATCCGACAGCGAAGCCTTTCGACCTCCCACTCGTAGACATCACCGACGAGTTCAACGTCATCTGGCGGGCCCGCAACGACTATCCCTTCATCGGGATCCTCGTTGCGTCGCGAAGGCTGCTGGACTCGGGAACGTTCACGAGCAGCGGGAAAATCAAGGACAAGGAGGGGAAACTCCGCGATCACCTGATTCTCTCGACAAAGGATCAGTGGATGGCGGTGAAGGCGTCTATCGACGCCAACCGAGCGGCACGTCCCGTGACGTACGAGGAGTTCCTCGACGCGGTGGAGAATCTGATTTACACTCTGGGTGAAGTACAAAAGAGGAACCCATGGGGCGTTGACTTCACAGCAGTGCGGACGCAAGTGAAGGACGTTCAGAGCTCGCTCCAAGAGGCGAAGGCCAAGATGGCCTTGGGTGAGTCGGTAGATTGTAAGACCGGTGTCGCCGCGGCCATGGAAGCAAGGAATGCGATTCTCACGCTCGAAATCACCAAGCTGGAGAACCAGCTCGTAAGAGTTGGCAAGGTAACCAATCAGGCAGAGGCGGTTGCGACGGCACTCGAGCAGATCGGGAAGATCGGCGACATGCCCAAGAAGCGCTCACACCTGTTGGGCGCCATCAGTCAAATCAAGTCTCTCTCTCACGAACAAGAGCAGAAGTCCAGTGAGAGCGTGGCTTTGGGGGAACTTCCTCCAGCTCCAGTTCAAGAGGAGCGGCGGAACAACGGCTTTCATCCGAAGACCGATCGGTACACCGGTCGGAGTACCCACGGCAGGCCGCAGAGTGGCAGGTACGCCAGCTAATTCCAGTCGCTAGGCTGTAGCGACGCAAGCTGTAAAGGGGGCAGAATTCTTTCAACTTCAGTTGAAAGGTCTGCCCCTTATTTTTTTCATTGTTTGCCTCTAAGAACGAGCATAAGTGCGAAGTTCGAAGAGTTACAAACAATAGAACCCCGCACCAATTCTTAGTATCGGTTATAAAATTACTTAAAGTAAAGCCGAGGCTCGATCAGTTCAATAATTAGAGCCGAGGCGAATTCCGCGATCATATCAATAAAACTTTCTCAAGTTATATTTGGAATTTGGTGCGGGGTAAATTAACAACATATTAGTTTTTAAAAAAGGAGTTGAAGCTCAACAAAAGTCTGTAACATGTGACATGTAACAGATTATCGTTGATCCTTAACAAACACTTCCACAACCCAAAGAGGGTATTGGAACTAACCCAGAGAAATTCTCTGGCAAAAAAATCCTCCTTCGCACAACCATCTTTCGCTAAAGCTATAGATGGCAAAAGGCTTCGGAGGACAAAAAAAGGAGAAACGGTGATGCAAAATCTTAGAAGTACGCGAATCGAGTTGCCAGTGGCTGAGTTACCAATTCCAGATCCCAAAGAAGACTTTCGTACCTACGAGCGCATCTCGGCATCCCTAGGTGGAGTACGAGAGATGCTCGAGGAGTACCGAAGAAACCTCGGCGCCGTGGGATTTGCAACACTGAACACCGCCATGGGTCTTTCAAAGGCGAGCATCGTATATGATGCACGTGGTGGAGAGGAAGATGTGCAGAGAGCACAATTCTACCGCGAGGATATCGACGGTCTCGTGGGACAGTTCCAAACCGCGGTACTTCCCGATCGCATGCAGGAACTCTTGGCTTCTGAGCTAGGACACGCGCTGGCTCAAGTCGGGAGAAATCAACAGCTCGACATGGTGAACCAAGAAAAAGTGGAATCGGAGCTATTCAGTCGAATCTTTCCGGTTCTCACCTCATCGGATTTCACAATCGAAGTTCCAGAGCTCCCAACGCTCAGAGAGTTCGGATGTATGCCACAGCCAGTCATCGCCGGCTGTGAAGACTTGCCACTCGAGCTTTCCAAACAACTGAACAAATACATGGTCAGTCATTCAGCCTCAATCAGTCCGACTGATCACATTTTTTACTATGGGCGATTCATCGCGATTACGAGATCAATCTGCCAGAAACTTGAGGAGTTCAGTGGGATTCCTCAAAGCGTGATCAATAATTCGTTCTGGCGTGGTTCTTCTTTCAGCGACAAGCTACACAGAATCCAAATGCTTCTCATTCTCCATACCGAGAAGCAAGAGGCGCGACTCTTTCAGAAGAAGGTCGCCGACGAGCTCCGAAGAGACCTTATACCACGCTTTCATACTTTTTAGTCTCTGGGTTCATTCACTCATCCCCGTCTTAGGTTCGCCACGCGCGAATCCGAGACGGGGATTTTTTATCCCAATTATACCATCCCCAATTAACCACTATTCTTTTAACATCGTCTTTGCGAGGAGGAACGACGAAGCAATCCAGATTTATCCCGTTAATTTCTGGATTGCCGCGGGCTTCGCCCTCGCAATGACAAAAGTCTTATAGGTAGTGGTTAATTGGGAATAGTATTAGTTCAATATTTAGGAAGTCCGACTTCCTAAATATTGCCAGTTATGCGATACCTCGAAAATATTTGACAATAATAGCACTTTATGATAAAAGAATTACAGAAAAGGTCGCCTGCGCTACCTCCTTCGCATAAAGCTATGGAGGTCAAGAAAGCTACGGCAAACCAAAGGAGATAAAGGTGGAAGACGCAGATGAACGAAGCACAAAAGCTCGAGACAAAACCGCATCTGGATTAGCTACAGCCATCAAGAGAGTAAATATAAAAGGAAAATTACTTGATACGCTTCTTGTTTTAGCCGTTTGGAATAATGGTTATGCAGCGCAACGCAGAAAAAGTAATTTTGGGCCAAACGATCCCGGTAAACCACCTGGAGTTGGATTACCAACAGGTGGGAGCGAAGCACTAGAAGCAGTAGAACATGCCGCAGAACGGGAAACTGATGATGAGAGCGGCTACCCCATCAACAGAACAATCTGCCACCTTTCAGATTTTAAAGCATTGAAAAAAAATAAAGCGGGGGATGTTGAAACGACTTACCCTCATTATTTATACCTTATTGATGTAGACCCAGACTTTGTCCGCGAAATCAAAGAGAAAAAAGAGATTAAGAAAGCCGAATGGATTCCATTTTGCGAAATAATTGAACGACTAAAACTCGGAAAGATTGCAATGAAGCACTGTCGCGCCGATCCCGAAGCCTTCTACTACAGCCACGCTAAAAATTTCATTGTTCCCTTCTTTTATAAAGTTTATAATATGACCGCGGAAGAAATTATGGCAGAGCAGAATCAATATTACCGAGAATGGCTCGTAAAATTTCGACCATTCATCGTTAAAGAAATCGACGATCACGTAAACGAAATCCTATACCTTAAATTAATTCCAAATAAGCATCACGACACGGTCAAGATTGAGCTACCTATAAAATCACCAATTTTGCTTAATGTATAAAAACATCAAAGCTACAATGGCTCTGCAACATGCGGAGCTTTTTCATTGCTCGACCTCTGATTTGGAGTTTTTTTACGAACAAATCAGAGTTGTGAGCAATAGAACCCAACACCAATTTATATTACTTATAAAAAACTATTTTTTAATGAGGCCGAAACTCATTTTAAACACTACTTGGAGTTGAGGCGGATTCCGTGAAATTTAATTAGAGAATCAGCACATATTATATTTAAAATTGGTGCTGGGTTAATTATTTCTTCAACTTCACAAAATAATTCGCATAGTATATAATGAAGTGAATAATGAATCCCGTTAGAAATAGCAGACAATGCTTCTTTTGTAAGATGATGGGACGTGTCCCTCACTCAAGAAGAAGTTTTAATTTGTTCAGTTGATTAAATTCTGTAACGTATTTATAAATAAGATTATTATTTAATACAAGAGGTTGCGGATAATGCTTCTTCTTGAGTGAGGGATGAAAACTCCAATAATAAAAAAGATGCCTCTTGCGCGACAGGCTACAATTGCTTTTGCTATTTTTTTAGTAACGCTAGCTATTTTTTCTACATTAATGGACAAAGGGGCTAGCCCAGAAAAAATTACACTAGGGGAATTGGTGAAGCGTGTTGAGCAAAATAAAATTGCCAAAATAGTTGTGATTGGTGATGACTTAAACGCTTATATTGCTAGCAACACAACCCAGAACCCAAATGCTATCTCTAAAAAAGAACCCGGGGTTAGTATCACAGAAGTTTTTAAAAACTACGGGGTAGATATCAAAACTACCGGGGTAGAACTAGCAGTTGAAGATGAATCTCGCCTCTCATTCTGGTTAGGAAATCTTGCGCTTACCATATTGCCCTTTCTTCTTATAGTAGGATTTTTCTGGTGGATGACCAGACAAGCAAAGGGTGGCATAAATCAGGCATTCTCTTTTGGAAAATCTAGCGCAAAACTTTTCTCTTCTTTTAAAGATAAAATTACTTTTAAAGATGTAGCTGGGCTAAGAGAGGCAAAACAAGAGTTAGAAGAAATAATAGATTTCCTTAAAAATCCAAAAAAATTTTTGGATATGGGGGCAAAAATTCCTCGCGGTGTTCTTTTGATGGGTCCGCCGGGAACCGGTAAATGCATCACTGGAGAAAGTTTAGTTTTAACAAACAAAGGACTCATACCCATTGCTGATATTCCAAAATATTTCACAGTTGAAGCCAATCTAGTTTTAGGAGCAAAAGTATTAAGTTTTGACGAGACAAATCAACGCCTTGGATGGCAAGAGCCAAGCCATTGGTTTAATTTAGGAAAGCAAAAAACAATTAACCTTACAACGCAACTTGGCACGGCAGTTGAAGGCACCCCAGAACACCCAATTATTGTGCTCGAACAAAATGGAAGCCTTGCCTTTAAAAATCTTGCTCATATCAAAAAAGGAGATCGTTTGGCGGTTTCTTATAATCAGCAGGCATTTGGCACATATGAGAAAGTTACGAGTAATGACTTGGGATATTTTATGGGACTTTTAGTTGGAGATGGGGGTCTTACGACAAAAGGAAGAATTTCATTCACCAGTGCCGATCAGGAACTTGTCGATAAGTTTACAGAAATTTGTCGCGCATTGTGGAATTATGAACCAAAACACAAAGATCCTTATGACTATTATATTCATAGCGCGGAGATCAAAAAAGAGCTTATTGCGCTTGGGCTTCGTGAAGTATATTCGGAAAATAAAGTGATCCCAGAAGAAATTCTTATGGCTCCAAAAGCAATAGTAGCTTCATTTCTGCGTGGCCTGTTTGACACAGATGGTTATTGCGGCAAACAAGAAGTAGAACTGTCAAGCGCAAGCGAAGAACTTATGCGATCGGTTCATTATCTTTTGTTAAATTTTGGTATTGTGAATCGTTTACATAGTCGCAAAAAACTTTACAACCATAAGATGCAGTTTTACGTTTCTGTTGGAGGTGATTTTCTCGAGGCATTTAGTAGAGAAATAGGTTTTGGTTTAAGCCGCAAACAGGAAGCGCTAGAAAGGCTTCTCTCGAAAAGACGCAACACAAATAATAATCTTATATACAATCAAGGAGTGCATTTGAGAAAAATTTGGAATATTGTAAAAGCAAATGGTTTTGAAGCAGATCGTGCATTTTACCATACCGCAATTTATAAAAATTTTTCTCGATACATGAATAGCGGACGAAATCCATCTGTTACTTCTATGGTAAAAACTCTTGATTTTTTAAGATCTGCCGACGAAGCCATTGTCTACGAGCCAACCTTCCAGTATCTCTCCAATCTTAGTGAGTCGCGATTATTCTTTTCCGAAGTTACCGATGTTACATCGGGAGAAGCGGATGTTTTTGACTTCACAGTTCCTGGCAATCATTCTTTTGTTGCTAATGGTTTGATTAACCATAATACTTTGGTTGCTCGCGCAGTCGCGGGCGAAGCTAACGTGCCTTTTTTTTATATGTCCGCGTCAGAATTCGTGGAAATGTTTGTAGGAGTTGGCGCTTCTCGCGTTCGAGATTTATTTGACACTGCAAAAAAAGCTGCTCCTTCAATTATATTTATAGACGAAATAGATGCGGTTGGCCGCGAACGCGGAGCAGGAGTAGGTGGTGGCCACGACGAGAGAGAACAAACTCTTAACCAAATTTTAGTAGAAATGGATGGTTTCGAAAGAGATAACCGCGTAATTGTAATTGCCGCAACAAACCGCCCAGATGTGCTTGATAGTGCGTTGCTCCGACCAGGTCGTTTTGATAGAAGGGTAGTTCTTGATAATCCAGATATAAATGACCGCGAAGAAACTTTACGCATTCATGCAAAAGGAAAAGTTTTAGACAAAGACGTAGACTTGCGCCGCATAGCCGTACGCACTCCAGGATTTTCTGGTGCTGACCTTGCTAATCTTTTAAATGAAGCCGCAATTTTTTCTGCTCGTGAAAATAGAAAATCTATCTCGCAATTATCAATTTTAGACTCAATAGAAAAAGTTATATTAGGCCCCGAGAGAAAAGGTAGGGTAATTTTAGTTAAAGAAAAAGAAATAACTGCATACCACGAGGCAGGACACGCACTAGTTGCCGCATCACTAAAAGACGCGGACCCAGTACAAAAAGTTTCTATTATTAGTCGTGGACGAGCTGGTGGATACACTTTAAAACTTCCACTTGAGGAAAGACATCTTAAAACCCGAAATCAATTCTTAGCTGACCTTTCTGTGGCTTTAGGTGGTTATGTATCAGAGCAAACGACGTTCGGCGATATTACAACAGGCTCGTCTAGCGACTTGAAAGAAGCTTCGTCGCTTGCGAGACTAATCGTTACTCGTTACGGAATGTCGCGACTTGGACCACTTACCTACGGCAAACATCACGAAACCGTTTTTTTGGGTAGAGAACTTTCGGCCGAAAGAGATTACTCCGAAAAAACTGCGCAAGATATTGACGGCGAAGTTTCTAATATAATTAAATTGGCCTACGAAACGGCGAAGAAAATAATAATAAAGCGACAAGCGGCACTTAAAGCCATAGCCGATACTTTAATTGAAAAAGAAACCTTAGAGCATGATGATTTTTATGCAATCATAAAACACCACAACCTAAAGCCAATGGCGGTGTAGCATATCTAAAAATCTAAAATCTAAATTCTAAACAAAGATCCAAATATTAAAATACCTTAAATAGGAATTTGCGGATTTTTTAAGTTTAAATTTTATATTTTGTCTAGAATTTAGCTTTTATACTATCCCCAATTAACCACTTCCTATAAGACTTTTGTCATTGCGAGGGCGAAGCCCGCGGCAATCTAGAAAACAACGGGATAAACATGGATTGCTTCGTCGTTCCTCCTCGCAAAGACGAGGTTAAAAGAGTAGTGGTTAATTGGGGATGGTATTAGAATTTATATTTTATGAACTATTGCAATAAACGCTATAAGGCGTTATTTTTAATTTAACTTATTAAAAATGCGCCCGTAGCTTAGCGGCTAAAGCATCGAGCTTATACCTCGAGGAGCGATGGTTCGAGTCCATCCGGGCGCACACTTCAGCAAGTTCGATGCAAGCCAAGAACACGCGCATTTGTCGCTGGAGTCAAATTGCGCGTGTAGGGCCGACGCCCCTAATTAAAAAAGATTTTTTTAATGGGTCGGCCTCCCGACTGGAACGTCGGGACTCAGCGGCAGAGCAATCGGCTTATATCCGATCGGTCCCAGGTTCGAACCCTGGCGCGCGCACCAGCATGGATATGATATGCTATAATTAATTTAATATGGATCAAAATACTATCTCATCAAGAAATAAATTTGGATATACATTTTTGGGATGTTGGTTTGTGGTCACATTAATTTACACATGTTTGTATTTTATTTTTCTTGATGGTCCAACAATGATTTATCCAAGTCCGAGTGGTCATATTGCTGGTTTTTTTGGTTTGTTTGCGCCTATTGGCGTACTTTCGTTACTCACTGGATTGCTTTCCCCATTATGGTTTGCGGCAAATTTGGTTGCTTTGGGATTAATTGGTCTAATTTTTAAATGGGGAAGTAAATTACAGTTCAATGTACCATTAAATATAATATTGAGTCTTGTTGCGCTTTTAATTATTACCATAATCGCAGATGCGATTAGACTCCTCCCATTTATGTCATGGCAAATATTCATTAACGGTACCTTGCCGCCAATATCATAGTTCCAATATAGTCCCAGCGCGTGTATAAAAACATTGCAAAAATGTTCGGGCGGTTAGCTCAGCGGCAGAGCATTCGGTTTATTCACCCCGTTAGATTAAAGGGCACTTAGCTCAGTGGTAGAGCGCCTCGCTTACATCGAGGAGGTCGTGGGTTCGATCCCCTCAGTGCCCACAGAAATAAATCTAACGGGGCAGGTCCGAAGGGTCATAGGTTCAAATCCTATACCGCCCACATTTAATAAACTCGGTGCGTGCCAATCAATATTTGATATACTTAAAACATGAATAGAAAAACTTGCACCGAGCGATTTATCCTGAGCGGCGTCGAAGGAAATCGAAATGGTTTTATATTATTAGAAATTATTCTTGTAATAGCAGTGATAGCACTAATTGGTGGTGGCGCATATTTTAAAGGGCTCCAAAATAACGAAACACAAATTCAAACTGGGATTGATGTGGGGAAAAAAGCCGAAGAAACTATCCATCAATTAAATGAGCAAAACCTAAAACAACAGAATGCAATCGACAGATTGAAAAACAGCACCACTTCATCTCCAGATCAAAAACCCGTGCTGGAATAATAAATGCAAGACCTTTTGCAAAATAAAATAGAAACTGATTATTTTATCTGCTTATCGAAGCCCCACTCTTTATTGCCTGAGCCTGTCGAAGGCATACCTTAATTTGAAAAAAGTTTATACTACGATCTCCTTCTCCCATGAAAAGTTTTGTGAATTTCTTTAAGCTCACGATTTGTAACGTGAGTATAAATTTGTGTAGTTGAAATATTTGCGTGACCTAAAAGCGCTTGAACAGAGCGCAAGTCCGCACCATTCATAAGAAGGTCGGTAGCAAAAGAATTGTGAGAAACGATTCCATCTGTGACAAGAGTTTGATTTGGCAAAACAGTGAAATCATATACTGGCCCCTTATAATCTATCTTCTCTATTTTTTTTATACGTAACCACTTAATATTGTCATCTTCTAGAAGTCGATCTAATAAAATAAGTTCTTTAGACTCAAAACCTCTCCTGTGTAACATTTTTACAATTTTACTAACTGTAGTTTTTGTCGGAACAATTTTTGTAGTATTGCCGATATAACGGTATATATCTATGCCATGCCAATCTTTTAACCAATTACCAAGTACTTTCCATTTTTTATT
>JAUXUB010000047.1 GCA_030680955.1 bacterium
ACGTTATAGGTACTAAGAGCTAATAAGCAACAAACAAAGAGAGGACATTAACCCTCTCTATTTTATTTCAGTGATTGCTTTATTTTGCGAGTTGTTGTATAAAACTCATAGCAAAGAAAAGAGTAGTTGGAGGGTCAAAAAATGTCTGCACCATTTTTCTCTCTGCCAAATTCTGAGCTTCTCGATAGACTTGGAGAAGAACTAATTGTTCCCGATGTGGTTTTGCCGGAAGTATATTTTGATAATAAACGGTCCTTATTTGCCTTACAGCCAGAGCGCAAATTGATGTTAGCGGTACTTGAGGCCGCTGTTTGGATATATAGAGATATGTTAATTAAAATGGCCAAGTCAACAAAAGGGCCAAGGAAAAATACGAGGCATTTTCTAAGACCGAGTCAGAATATTGAAAAAAATATTTTGGAGTGTGAGGAGTGGTTTAGTAACACTGACCGTAACTGGCCTTGTAGTTTTGAAAATATCTGTAATACCCTAGATTTAAATCAGGATTATCTTCGCAAAGGACTCGAAAACTTAAAGAAAGCTATTTTAAATAGTAAGGGCGCGAAAACGATATACAGTAAGCGCCATCGCAGTAACAATCAAAGCGGCATTGGGCGCCATATCATAAATATTGATCGAATATTTTAAAGTTTTACAATAAGAGGGTACCAGCCCTCTTTATTATTTCTGGATTTTTATCTATACTTTAGCAATAAGTTATGCTGAAGCTGTAAATTACGTGTTCGATTCAGTTTTGACTTAGAGCAATTATATTCTATATGGTGCCCATGGTGTAATGGCTAACACCGGAGTTTGTAAAGTTATTCCATTGTGGAAGATAACCACAAAACAGCTAATTGACAATTGACAATTGAATATTGGAGAATATGATTAAAGTATTCCTCTCTCTGCCTATGCCTTATAATAAATGTAAAAGATGTGATAATGAATTTTACGCAAAGCCGTTTTGGATTAAACAGGGGAAGGCAAAGTATTGCTCCACTATTTGCCATCACGAAAGCATGAAGAATGGCAAGGTTGTAAAGTGTTTCATTTGTAATAAGGATACATACAAGACGAGTAAAGAACTTAAGAGTTCAAAAAGCAAAAAATATTTTTGCAGCAAATCTTGTCAAACGATTTGGAGGAATACTATGGTTTATATTGGTTCTAGACATCCAAATTGGACTGGTGGTCGTAATGTAAATTATAGAAAAATTTTGACAAGAGCTAAAGTTGCAGCAGTTTGTGGTATCTGCAATGCTAGAGACGAACGAGTATTGGCTGTTCACCACAAAGATCATAATCATAAAAATAATAAAATTCTAAATTTATTATGGTTATGTCATAATTGCCATTTTCTTGTTCATCACCACGAATCAGAAAGACAAAAAATTAATTTTTAATAACATGGAGGCATTAGTTTAGTGGTAAAACTTCGATCTGTGGCATCGACATCACCGGTTCAACTCCGGTATGCCTCCCAAATTTAATTAGATTCCTCGTTAGACACCCAACACTATCCCTGCAAGTGGACCCCCTAAAAAGGAAATATATTATAATAAATTTATGAAGCGGTTCTCTCAATTCTTTATGCTGATATGGGTCATTTGGATACTCATTATATTTTTTGGTTCCCCGATGTATTTTGCTTACAAAGCTTGCAATGATACTGGTAAAGTATGTTCTTTCGACAATTATATTTTTGAAATAAAGTTTTATTCTTCACTCGCATTCGATTCAGCGATAGGATTGTTCTCTGATATAATTTTTTGGCCGATTATTTTTTATGGGATAGGTTGTATTATTGTCGCTGTTTATATCCGCTCCCAAAGGACTTAATAGAATTTTCTTAAGTTGTGGAATGATAAATAGCATAACTTTAAATTGGGTCTAATATTAGCTTTGATTTGATCCCAAATAAAAACCGCCATATAAAGTTGGCGGTCATAATAAGTTTTTATCTAATAACTCTAAGTCGCGTAGGAACTATGGTTATCATGTCGTTTTCTGCGCCCATTTTTTATCTTCGCTTTCAGAATTAATTTTAATAAAAAAACAGCTCGTATGAGCTGTTTGAACTTTTAGGCTATTGAAGAATTTACTGCATCTTCAAGCATTTCAATAATATCTGGCATTGCTTGCTCGGTCCTCCAATAGTTACCTCCGGGGGTTAAACCACTAAATCTTTTATCGAAACTAATATCGATAATTTTGTTGTCTATAATGTGACCAACAAAAGGCAATTGATTGCTTTTTTTAAAGGTAATTTTCCCAGAAGTAATAAGCTCTCGTATATCTTTTGGAGGATCTTCTTCTGATACTATTACAATAGTCACCTTCTTATTATTGAGTAAATTTATGGTGTTATTAAACCAAATTACATCAATATCTGGATGCCAATTACATACAAATGTACGGCAAATTAAAATTATCTTTTTTTCGGCGTTTTCAAAATCCTTAATAGATTGACCTTCTGCATCATAGAGGAGACGACTGACTTTTTGGAGTCTGTATGGGTATATTCTATAAATGAAAGCCATAGCATCGCCTAAAGAAAAACTTGGAAACGTGGGCAACCGTGGCATGGATTAACTCCTTATTGGAACATGCAAATAACTATCGCTAGCATATTAAATAAGCTGGTTTACGTCAAATTAATAAATATTACTACATGGCTATTAGCTTTCGTTGCACCAAAGACCAACTTGTGATAAAAAAGTATTAGGTCTTTAAAGAGAGGAGTCTCAAATGAAGGATCGTATATTGATATTTGATACTTTAATGCGTGATGGTGAGCAAGCCGGGCATCCAATGTCAGTTTCGACGAAGGTAGCTATTGCGAGACGACTTGAACGACTTAATGTCGACATTATAGAGTTTGGTTTTCCAATCTCTTCGGCCGCCGAAATTGAAGCCGGAATTGAAATTTCTAAAGCAGTTAGCAAACCAATTCTCTGCGCTTTGGCAGGAGTTAGGCAAAGTCATATTGAAGCAGCAGTTCGTTCTTTGGAGTTTGCGAAAAAGCCAAGAATTCATGTGTTTGTTTCTACGAGTGACCGACATATAAAAAATAAGCTACAAAGTACTCGTGAGCAGGTATTAGAGTGGATTCATAATGAAGTTCGCCGAGCGAAACAATATTTTAGCGATATTCAATTTTCTGCAGAAGACGCAACAAGAACAGACCCAGATTATTTAATTGAGACATTTAAGGTAGCTGTTGACGCTGGAGCGAATACGCTTAATGTTCCCGATACAGGTGGATATTTTCAGCCGATTGAATATGGAGAATTAATTGATGAAATTTATATAATTACACCTAGAGAAGTCGTTATCGCCGCACATTGCCACGATGATTTAGGACTTGCCGTAGCCAATTCTCTAGCCGGAATCAGAAATGGCGCAAATCAAGTAGAGGGATGCTTCCTTGGAATTGGTGAACGCGCCGGAAACGCTGCATTAGAAGAAATTATAATGGCACTCCACACACGAGGCGATTTTTATGAAGGTCTCTCGACTGGCATAAATTTAAGTGAACTTTGGCCATTTCTTAATTTCTTATCTGGTGAAATTGGTTATCCAATTCCGTTTCATAAGGCGATTGCGGGAGCGAATGCGTTTGGGCATAGCTCGGGTATTCATGCAGATGGAGTTCTTAAGGATCGTCTGACTTATGAAATAATGAAGCCAGAGGAAATTAACTGGCAGGGCTCTGAGGGTTCTCTTACTAGTCATTTGGGCGAAGCAGGGCTTGCCGATCGTCTCAAAAAACTTGGCTATGACGATTTAGATCTAGCGTCTCAAATTATTTCCGAGTTTAAAGCGTTGGGTAATATTGTCGGCAGAATGTCTAATGATGATTTACATATGTTAATTCAAGAATATTACTCTAAGAAAGAAATGGTAGAGCATAATCTTTTTGCATTTAGTAATGATGGAATAAGTTTCGCAAGTACGGCCGGAGTAAATAATGGTACAGTTGTTATCCAAAAAGGTGGACTAAATTATTCAGCACATGCAGTTGGTGATGGGCCAGTTGATGCAGTTTGTAACGCAATTGATTTGGCGCTCACCTCTAACAACTTGCTTATAATTACGGATAAAGAAGTACAATTCAATGTTATCCATGGTTCAGGCGGATCTGAAGCTCTTGGTTCTGTTAGGGCTAAAGTAAAGATTGGTGATGACATTGGATATGGTAGGGCATCTGATATAAATCTGGTCAAAGCTTATGCGCGCGCATATCTTGATGCCTTTAATCATCTCATGCATGTCCCAGTTTCAGAAGAGAAAGAAGAACTGCGTAAAGTTTACGATTAATACAGAAACTTAAAGAAAAAATGTTTACCGAGGAATATCCTCGGTTTTTCATTAAGACAAATAATACCATCCCTAATTAACCGTTGCTGATTGTTTGGGGTGTTTCATTAGCAAGCATATACACTAAGGCTAATCATTCAGAAAGTGTTAATTAGGTACGGTATAAGATAATAATACCATCCCCAATTAACCACTACTCTTTTAACCTCGTCTTTGCGAGGAGGAACGACGAAGCAATCCAGATTTACTCCGTTATTTTCTGGATTGCCGCGGGCTTCGCCCTCGCAATGACAAAAATCTTATAGGAAGTGGTTAATTGAGGATGGTATAATTCAATTTGGAATTCAGCGCGGGGTTATTTCCTCCTATATTTACGTCATCGCAAGACGTAAATATTGGGAATTGCATTCTTTGTTATAGTTAGCTACTATACTAAATAGCATTTTGAATAGGGAGGAACAAAAAATGACAGAAGGTGATCTTTCAACTTTGGATAAATTCAAGATCTCTTGTATTTTAGAAGATAAATTTATTGATAAAGAAATAAAGACTTTGGTGCTGGATGTAATAATTGCGAATGAAATAGATATTCAAGAGTTATTAGGAATACTAAAAAAATATCGACCTATTATTTACGATAGTCTTTTAGGTCACGTCACTAGGAAAGCAAATGCGAGCGAATTAGTTGATGAGGACTTATATCAGCAGAAAATTAGTCGTGCGTTTAGAAATTTAAATTCTCATGATCCAATTATTAGAAAAGATATTTTAGGAAGAATTGTTGAAGAGTTTGCGAAAGGAGATAAATAATGTATAAGGCAGAGCGCACAGATTTCGCTTATCTTGTTGGGTATGGGAATAGAAGTGGACTTAAGCAGGCAATTAAGTTTGCATTACAATATCGACCTAGAGGATTATGTATAAATCCAGTAGTCTACGATTACATCATACAAAATGATGAAATTTTTAGACTTTATGAACAGCTAGGATTAATGCGAATATTAAGGCAGTACGTAATTGATTTTCCCCTCGGACAAGGCGGATACGCAGGCAAAATTCTCTTAGCTGAAGATCTTATTGAAAATGACTTGGTGGATGAGTTTGATGTGGTCGCAAATATTGGTGCTATTATCAATAATGACTATGAGAAGTTTTCTAGCGAACTCCATGATTTAATTGCATTAAATAAACCAGTAAAGGTTATAGTTGAAACTGGTTATTATGCGCACGATGATGGGCCTCTTGAACGCGCAGTGTATTGGTGTGCAAATTTGGGGGTTTATGCTATTAAAACATCAACAGGAATTATAGAAAAGATTGATAATGAAACAAAAAGAAAACACGTTGCTCTTTGGCGAAATATTATAAATCGCAATGGATATGATCTTAAAATAAAAGATTCTGGCGGTAAAACAACAAGGGAAGATATTGATAAATCCCTAGCTGCTGGAGCAGACATTGTTGGAATTAGTTCTGTCATTTTATAATTTTAAATTATGCCGCGTCTTTACGCGGTATTTCATTTTTAATTCATTTAAAAAATTTGTGTTATGATATATTTATACCCTCCCCAATTAACCATTACTCTTTTAATCTTGTCTTTGCGAGGAGGAACGACGAAGCAATCCAGATTTATCCTGTTATCTCCTGGATTGCCGCGGGCTTCGCCCTCGCAATGACAAAAGTCTTATAGGAAGTGGTCAATTGAGGATGGTATTATATAAATTTAAAACTAATTTCATATGTTACTTTCACGCGAAGCAATACTTTGGCATTTAGATAATGGTTCAATAGTTATAGATCCATTTAATGAAAAAAATTTAAAAACAACTAGTTACGATGTATCCTTGGGCGAATGGTTTTGGCGCGAATCAAAACCAAAGGAAGGAATTGTTCCAGTGCATAATGTATATGACGAGCACTCTACATCGTCTGTTTGGGGTGGGCCGTTTGTTGCGGAGTCCGCATCGCATTATGTAAATCGAGAAAATATAGAACTTAAAAATATTAAGCCAGAAGATAAAGTAATTTTGCTTAGTCCGGGAGAAACTATCTTAGCTCACACAGAACAATTTATAGGAGGGCGAGAAATAGTAGTGGCAAAAATGTACGCAAGGTCATCTATGGGAAGAAATTTTATTGAGGTATGCAAAGATGCTGGTTGGGGCGACGTTGGTTATTTTAATCGCTGGACTATGGAAATTACCAATAATTCACAACACTATGCAATTCCATTAGTAATTGGCCGCCGCGTTGCTCAAATAGTTTTCTATGAAGTAGCTCCACTTAAAGCCGCAGAAGAACAATACTCAGCTGAAAATGGTAAATATCAAGATACTGCAGATTTAGCGGAACTTAAATTAAACTGGAATCCCTATATGATGCTCCCCAAAATGCATTTGGATTTTGAAGTGGATGCGTAAGAAGGCAAATAGGTTATAGTAAATAGTTTATAGAATGAAAGTTTTGTTTTTATACATTTGCTGATATAATACATGCCACTTTTTTATCGTATAAAATGTTTTGGAGTTATAATACTATCCTCAATTAACTCCTTCCTATAAGACTTTTGTCATTGCGAGGGCGAAGCCCGCGGCAATCCAGGAAACAACGGGATAAATCTGGATTGCTTCGTCGTTCCTCCTCGCAAAGACGAGGTTAAAAGAGTAGTGGTTAATTGGGGATGGTATAATATGAAGAAAGTGCTAAAGCTAAGTCGATAAATATGAAAGATAAAATTATAAAAAAATTAATAAAAGCTGAAAGGCAAAGGCAAAAAGAAACAATAAATCTTATTGCCTCTGAAAATTTTGTTTCGAAAGATATTTTAGAAGCGCTCGGCTCCGAACTTACAAATAAGTATTCTGAAGGATATCCTGGAAAACGCTATTATCCCGGCAATAAGTATTATGACGAGATTGAGGAAATTGCGAAAAAAAGAGCTCTAAAAGCTTTCGGATTAAATCAAGATGAGTGGTCTGTAAATGTCCAATCTTATTCCGGCTCACCTGCGAATTTCGAAATTTATTCGGCGCTACTCAAGCCGGGTGAAAAATTAATGGGTATGGCCTTAACTTCTGGTGGTCATTTAACTCATGGACACAAAGCATCACTTACCGGAAAATTTTGGAAATCAGTACAATATACAACTGGCAATGATGGACTCTTAAATTATGACGAAATTGAATCTCTTGCAAAAAAGGAAAAACCTAAAGTTATCGTTTCTGGTTTTTCAGCGTATCCTCGTAAAGTAGATTTTGAGCGTTTTGGTGAAATAGCAAATAGTGTTGGAGCGTATCATCATGCAGACATCTCCCATATTGCTGGGCTAATTGTAGCGGGACTTCACCCTAGTCCATTCCTATTCGCTGACACAGTCATGACTACGACTCACAAAACCCTAAGAGGTCCAAGGGGCGCGGTGATTTTTTCGAGGCGAAAAAAAGAATTAAGAATAATGAATCATGAATCAAGCTTAACGATTGCGGAGGCAATCGATAAAGCTATATTTCCCGGACTTCAGGGTGGACCACATAATAATGTAATATCGGCAATCGCAGTTACATTTTTTGAGGCACTTCGCCCAAGTTTTAAAAAGTATCAAAAGCAAATTATTAAAAATGCTGTAGTGCTTTCAAATGAACTTAAAAAACTTGGCTTTAATCTTGTAACAGGTGGCACAGATACACATTTGGTATTAATAAATCTATCGAAGTCCGACTTCGATAATATTAATGGTCTTGAAGCGGAAAAGAAATTAGAAGCAGTTGGTATTATTGCAAATCGCAATACGGTTCCGGGCGATGAGTCGCCATTTAATCCTTCGGGACTAAGACTCGGTACTCCGGCTATCACAACTCGTGGTATGAAAGAAAAAGATATGAAAAAAATTGCCGAACTTATTTATAAAGTCCTTCGTTCTCCGAAGTCCGATGTCCCAAATATTGTGTCTTTAGCTTTGGAAGTCCGACTTCCAAATATTGGTTTGACCTCCAAAGCCACCTCTGTTATTAAAAAAGAAGTTCTAGCTCTTGCTAGAAGAAATAGAAGATGATTGACAAGCATAGAGGATTCTTTTAATGTGAAAAAAGTACAAAGGGGGCTCTAATGATCGATTGCGACGCAGTGAAAGATAGTATAGATTTACTTTTCTCCAGTAATGCTCCAATCCGAAAAGGGGAGGAGAAGCTTAAAAGATTAATTTATAAGCATACAACCGCTGGCACTACCGTTGGTAAACATAATATATCGTGTATGCCTTGTTGGAAATATTATCATAAACTAAAGCGTCGTTATTGTGGTGGGTAGAGTATTACAAATTTTAAGTTCTTAGATATATAACTAAGAACTTTTTTGATATTTTCTGGGTAGTGTCATGCCAAAGGACAGATCCGCCTTAGGCGGAAAAATGCAAGCGTGTATAAATGGTGCTGTTAAATTAAATTTAGTTTCATAAATTATTACTTCAGTGATATTTTTATTAGTTAATCGGAACTCGTATTTCAACTACCGAGGTTGCATTTTGTAAATTTGCGCATATACTAAAATTAGATTTTTAATAAATGGGGGGCAAAATGGTCACATCGATGATTTTTGTAATGAGTATGATGTATTTTTTGGCATACTTTTTTGCTGATTTTATTTCTTATTTTTGTTTTGTTCCAATAAAAAATATTAAAATATTTCGAGATTTTAATATTAATGACTAAACCGAGACCGGACGAGATAGGACCTTATGAATATAAACTTCAGAAAGCTCACGAACGTGGTATCCATGGTCTTGCGCCAGATGAGAAGGAATTAACCGCAGTTGAAATAGATATTTTAAAAATTGAAGGTAAGTACCACTGCGTTGATGCGTTACCACAGTCATATGCAAAAAAAGCTTTAAAGTTGTTGAAACTAAATGATACGCCTGATGCAGTCATGCTCGTTTGGGCATTTTTAAAAGATGAAATAAATTGGAGACTTCATCCCTCGAAAAGAAAATATCCCCGACTCAGGCTACTCCGTTCAAAGTGCAGTCAAGAAATCTATTCCAATTTTTACAATGTACTAAGTGAATATGTACCAGATTTACCTCATCCAGCAGAAGATAAGGTGATACATTTAACTTTTTCAAAAAATGAATAAAAAGTAGTAAAATAGCCCTCATTTTGAGGGTCTCGCCCCTTACAAAACTCATTTTGTGAGGGGCTTTACAATTAGCAAAATAAATGGTATAATAGAAACAGTAAATCAATAATGGCATAATACCATTAACTATCCCCGCAAAAAGAGGTCTGCGAGGCAATGGCCATATTGTCCATTGTGACGATATTTGGCAGATGGAGGAGAACATGAGGGGTCGATCGGAAGTAAGAACCGAAGAAGATGTATTACTCACGGAGCCTGGGCGCAAAAGCTCTGTCTGGCGTGACAGCTCTACTGGGGGTAATCCTTTTCGCAGTAATCGCCTCAAGCCAGTAAGGATCCGCTGCAAGGGAAGAAGTGGTGGACTGGTATATGACCTTCCCGATTTGCCTGATAACGAAGGAGAAATGCCAGCGTTCGAGCAGTTCGTTTGTGAACAGATCGACAAGATCTGCCCGTGCAGTAATTGCGTGAGCCTTGAATTGCCTGTCTTGGATCTTCTTCAAAAGGTTGGCATAGACTGTCCCAGCGAGATGCATATCCGGATGGCCATCGACTACCTCGGCAAGGTGCTCTTCGGTTTTGCTTGGCAGTCGCGTGGGAAGATTTCTCGCAACAGAGAGGAGTATCGCGAGTTCTCTGAGGCGATGCTTCAACAGGGAATTATATTGACGGAGTCGCCCGTGGTACTCACGTCAGTTGCCGCTCCGACTCGCCTTGGCGACAAGAGGCCTTCGGCGCGTGATTTGCATCTCGTTCGCTCGCTATAGAGCAACGCATGGCCCTGCCACCCAGAGCAATCTGGGAGGTGGGGCTTTTTTCTTGATTCTTAATGAATAATAATACCATCCCCAATTAACCATTACTCTTTTAATCTCGTCTTTGCGAGGAGGAACGACGAAACAATCCAAATTTATCCCGTTATTTCCTGGATTGCCGCGGGCTTCGCCCTCGCAATGACAAAAGTCTTATAGGAAGTGGTTAATTTAGGATGGTATAATAAATACTTAAACTATGATTATCGATAGCAAGGACATTGTTTGATATCCGACTACCTTCAAAGAAATGCTAGTACCCAATATTAGGACTTCCGATGTCCTAAGACAAAAAATTAATATTTGGGACATCGGAAGTCGGAAGCAGTCGGAAGTCGCAATATTTTTTTTAATTTTATGATAATAGATTGCAAAAAAATTTCACAAGATATAATCGAAAGATTAAAAGCTCAACCAAAACCAACTAAGTTTTTGGCGGCAGTTTTAGTTGGCAAAGACGCTTCTTCCATTAGCTTTTTAAAACAAAAAGAAAAGATTGCTAAAGAACTAGGAATTGATTTTCGTTTGTATGAATTTAGAGATACTATTAAAAATGATGAACTTCGAGATGAAGTATTAAAAATATCAAAACATAAAACTTGTGGGGGAGTAATAGTGCAACTCCCACTGCCAGAGCATATTAATAAACATTATATTTTAAATGTAATTCCACGCGAGAAAGATGTTGATGTTTTGGGCGAGAGAGCACTCGGAGCATTTTACACAGGACGAAATCCAGTATTACCGCCCGCCGTTGCTACGCTCGAAGAGATCCTAAAAGCTAAAAGCTATAAGCTAAAAGCTAGCAAGGTAGCCGTCGTCGGCCTCGGATTTTTAGTTGGCAAACCAATATCTGTATGGCTAGAAGGTAACCCCGTAAAGAACGTAAAATTTGCTTCGCAAATCACGTCCCACGGGGCAAGGTGCAAAGAAATACTTTTATTTGACGAAGGCAGTGATTTTTTGCTTCTTCGGGAAGCTGATTTAGTTATTTCTGGCGTTGGCAAAGCTGGTATTATTAAACCCGAAATGTTGAAGTCAGAAGCTGTTGTAATCGATTTTGGGTATTCACAGGAAGTAACAGGTGAGGTGGGACATGAGACAAGAAAATCAAGCGGCGACTTCGATTCTTCTGTTCATAATTCAGCATTCATAATTCAGCATTCTATCTCCTACACCCCAACTCCAGGTGGCACTGGCCCAATATTGGTTGCAAAGCTTTTAGAAAATTTTTATAAATTGACGAAATGCTAATAACATATTATATTGCCCACAGTAGCTTAAAGAAATGGCGAGGGTGATATGAAAGAAATCCACATATATGTATGCGAAATTTGCAATCGCGATTTTATAGTAAAGAGTCAAGCTTTAGATTGTGAACGACAAGGTATAGAATTACCTCTTTATAGGAGAGGAGATAAGGTTTTGTTTAAATTAAACAGCGACAGAGAAGAAACAAGAAAGGGATTTGTCATCAAGGTTGACACTGGCTTAACGCCAGTTCATGCAGAAAAACACAAAAGGTTTATTAGTTACGACATAATATTCGCAGATAGTCCACATGGTTCACGTGATGAAACTCCAGAATATGATATTATTGGTAATATTTTGGCTAACAGAAAGGTAATTGTACCAAAGGAACCCAAACGAGTAAGAAATTGGAAAGAGTATCAGGGTGCTATTCATGTCGACTTAACACTTGGGCAATGGCTTGATATGGAGTTTGTAAAATTTTGTGGACCATTAGAAACGCGTCATGCAACATAAATAAAAATGGCAGAGTTGATAAATTTAACTAGAGGCAAATAGCCTCTTTTTTTTCGAAGTAAAAACCACTGACATAATCTCTGTGTGTGCGTTTAAAACATAGCAAGCGATTTATCACTTTGCCAATGAAAACTGTCTCGCAGGCCGAAGCGGGTATGGTTTCGAGCAACTAGCGAGAAGAGCGAAGGCCGAGAGCAAGCGGCAAAACCTAGCTGGGGTTTTGCATAGCGTGTTTTCATGCAAAGTGCTGAATTGCGACACTCGTTTAAGCAATTATTCTTTAACTTCTTCTTTGGCGGCGGATCCGGAAGTAGTAACTTTTTTCATTAAATCATGGAGGAGCTTTTTATCTGCCTTAAGTTTTTCTATTACATTATCAAATCCATGTCCAAATTTCTCGCCTTCGTAGGTATAGCTCGCGCCAGATTTTGTTACCACGCCTTTTTCTATGGCGGCATTTAGGACGTCTCCTTCAAAGGATATTCCATTTCCAAATAAAATATCAAATTCTGCTACTTTAAATGGCGCAGCTACTTTATTTTTAACAACTTTTACTTTAACGCGACTACCAATTACCTCCTCTCCTTTTTTAACCCAAGCAATTCTGCGAACATCAATTCTAACAGAAGAATAAAATTTAAGAGCGCGTCCACCAGGAGTAGTCTCTGGATTTCCAAACATTATTCCAATTTTTTCTCTTAACTGGTTTATAAAAATTACCATTGTGCCTGATTTTGCAGAAATTGCAGTAAGTTTTCTAAGCGCTTGCGACATCATTCTAGCTTGTAGTCCCATAAACTGTGCGCCCATTTCTCCCTCAATTTCTTTTTGAGGAGTAAGTGCGGCTACAGAGTCTACTACAATCACGTCAATTATATTTGCGCGTACAAGGGACTCAAGGATGTTTAAAGCTTCTTCGCCGCTATCTGGTTGAGAAATTAAAAGTTCATCAACCTTAACGCCAAGTTTTTTTGCGTATTCTGGGTCCATTGCGTGCTCCGCATCTATAAAAGCTGCCTTGCCCCCTTTCTTTTGCGCTTGAGCGACAACATTTAGAGCGAGCGTTGTTTTGCCAGAAGATTCAGGACCGAAAATTTCAACAATTCTACCTTTTGGAAGCCCACCTATCCCGAGAGCTAAATCGAGAGAAAACGAACCGGTAGGGATTGAATCAATATCAACTTTTTTAACGTCTCCGAGCTTCATTATTGAGCCAGTCCCAAATTTTTCTTGCAAAGAAATTAATAATTTATCAATGTCTTGCTCCACGTCTTTCTTATCACTTTTTTTAATAATCTCGTCGCTTTTTTGTTTGGGCATTGGATTTAATTTAAAATTGCCAATTTACAATTTTCATTTTCCGTGAGTGGCGGATCAGCTTTAGGCTGAAATAATCCAATTATCAATTCCAGAAATTGAAAAATTAAATCATTAAAAATTGAATGTAAATTGAAAATTAAAAATTGAAAATTTAATAATGTTGTTTATACTATCTCATTTATATTACAAAGGCAACGGTATAGGGCTTGCGCTACTAGTACTAGTTACATTTTCTATTGGCGTATAAATAACTCTCCTAGTAACAACCTCTTCTTTCCCTAGAAAGCGTTTTGCTCTAATCTCAAGATTATTTACTCCTTGGGTGAGTGGCCATGTGGTGGCGAAAGAGCCATTGCTCTCTATAACAATATTCTCTCCATTAATAGTTAGTTTGTCTCCAGGATTGATTTCTCCTTTTAACAGAATCGTGCTTATGGTAGTGTATACCTGCGATTCTTCTGGTATGTTAAGAATCAGTTTTGGATTACCCAAAATTATATTGAAACGGATGATACTATAGACGATGAGAAGTAGAATAACTATAGCCAAAAAAACTTTTCCTTTGCTTATTTTATGAAGTGAAAAACGATTGGAGGGCAGACGGTCTGCGGGACCAGAAGTTTTCTTAATTCCCTCGCGTTTATATGCGGCCATTATCTCGTCTAAGTTTCCTCCGGTTAAGGCGATTATTTTTACTAAATATCCTCTAACGTATGGTTCTGGTGGCAGTGCAGTTTCATTTCCGGCACGCATGGCCTCTAGGTAACGTTCAGGTATAGCTGTAATTTCTGCCAATTTTGATAGGCCCATTCCATAGTTATGTAGAAGTTCATTAAATAATGTTTTAAAATCTTTGTCCGGCATAGCTAATAAAATCTCTAATTATTTCTCTAATTATCTTGAATCTTATTCGCGATGATTTGAGGTCATAATTCGGGACTAGATTTGTATAAATTTCACTCTTCGGTTTCAATAAAAACTTCTCTTGGTTTTGCGCCGTCTCCTGGGCCAATAGCACCATTCGCTTCCATTATATCCAAGAGTCTTGCAGCTCGAGCATATCCTACTTTGAGGCGTCTCTGCAAGAGTGAGGCAGAAGCTTTTTTGGCAACTCGCACGGCTTCAAGTGCCTCATCGTATAGTTCGTCTTCTTCTCCTCCGCTTTCTCCACCGTAATCGTCAAAGACGTCTTTGCTGTCTGCATCTGCTCGTGTTGGATCGGTTGCCTCTGCAATGACGTCAGTTTGAGGAATTGAATCTTCATTTTTATCGCGAATAAAATCTGCAATTGCTCGGATTTCTTCTTCGCTTACAAATGCACCCTGAATTCTTTTTGGTTTTGAGAAATCTGATGAAATAAATAACATATCACCGCCACCTAATAGTTTTTCTGCTCCACCAGTGTCTAGTATAGTTCGTGAGTCTATTTGGCTTGCAACTTGAAGTGCCATTCGGGAAGTTATGTTGGCTTTAATAAGTCCCGTAATAACTTCTACAGAAGGACGCTGTGTTGCTACAACCAAATGAATTCCTGTAGCTCTTGCCATTTGAGCAATGCGAACAATTGATCCTTCTATTACTTTACCGTGCGATGACATTAGATCTGCTAATTCGTCTATTACAATTACAACATAAGGAA
>JAUXUB010000037.1 GCA_030680955.1 bacterium
TTTTTGGTAAGTCGCGAAGTATTAGATATATTTAATAAACAATTTTACTTACTCTCGCCAGAAGACAAATCCGCAAAAGAAATGAGCTTTGATAACCAGAAACGGGCAGCCCTATCCGTAACATGGACATTATATTCATTAATTATGCTTGTAATTGGAATTATCAAAAAATCAGAATGGACTCGTCTTTTTGGAGTAGTGTTACTTAGCGTAACTATCATAAAGGTTTTTCTTTACGACACTGCAAATTTAGATAATTTATATAGATTTATTTCTTACATCACACTAGGCATAATATTGTTGCTCATCGGTTTTCTTTATAACCGTTACAAGAGCCGCATTACAGAATTTATTAAGGTGGAGTAAAAAAATATTTTTACATTAGAGGTATTGAAATTTGGTAATTTAATTGAAACATGAATAATAACAAAGGTTTTGCGTCAATTGCGGTGATTGGATTCGTTGTTTTGGTTGTTGCAATAGGCGGCAGTTTTGGTTTATATTATTTTAATAAATTAAATAATTCAATTTTTTCTTCCCGCCCGAGTGTAAGCAAAGTCGAGGTTGACCCCAAAATTATTGCTCAGAACCGCAGCATAGCCATAGAAAAAATAAGTCAATCCATTAAAGCCATATCAGCTAATCCCGGATTTTCATATATTGACAGTTCATCATTTGACACTTGTACGTATAGCCCTCTTGACCAAGGATTCATAACAACGGGTATAGAAAATATTTGTAATTATACTAAAAATATATATTTGGGTTTTAATGGTGATTTTAAGGAAAGCGTTTTAAATCTTCATAAGATAATAACTAACGATCACTGGCAAGGAACAAACAGAACCTTACCTTATATTATTGAATTTTACTATGATAGATCCTATGGACTCTTTACAGATGACCTCCTTTTAAACAGAATTCACAGACTATATGGTGTAAACGATATGCCTGCGGGTTTTTATACCATATCCAATAAAGAAAAGGCGCAAGGTAGTGGCAGTTATTACATGAACGTAAGATTTTTTGAAAGAGACGCATTTAAAAATTATGGAATGGATGCTGTAGTTATAGAAGACACAGGCTTAGGACTTGAGGCTTCGCCAAGAACTATTGAAGTTTATTATAATGATAAACAGCCTATTGATTTAGCAAAAATGTTACAAAATGCTTTTTCTAAATATGAATTCATCGTTAGGCTTACGGAGTCTTCAACTTATGTGCGTGAGATCTATTATAAATAATTGTTAATTTTTTAATAATAACTTAATATCACTATTCTATTGAGTCTAAAGCGTTTTTATTTTCTTTCTTTTATTTCGCCGAAGATTTTAAATAGGCATCTTTTAGCAGTCTCTTTATAAGTAAAATGGTATAATAAACGGGATGGATCCCGTTAGAAGTCGCGATCGCCGCCTACTAGTTTACGGGAAGACCATTTATTAATAAGTCGAGTTATTGTTTAACAAGTATTGAACGCGTTAAGTTTATCGCGATCTACTTCTAACGGGATGGATCCTTTTTCAGAAATAGCCTTAGTAGTTGTGTTTGCGGCGGGTTTTGGTTTTATCGCCCATTATTTAAAGCAGCCAACACTCGTTGGTTATCTTTTCGCTGGTATTTTTTTGGCAGCTTTAATAAAAGCTGGGTTTATTCCAGAAGATCTTCATGGTCTTATGGATATTTTCTCGAAACTTGGCATTGCCTTCCTTTTATTTTTAGTAGGACTTGAGATGAATTGGGGTAGCCTTAAAGCCGTTGGTAAACCAGCATTGTGGATCGCTTTAGGTCAGGTTGTGTTTACCTTTGGTATCGGATTTATTATATTACTCACTCTCGGAATGGAGGTTACTCCTGCGATTTATATTTCAATTGCGCTTACGCTTTCTTCAACAATTATTATTGTTCAGCTCTTGTCTCAAAAGCGCGATCTTCAAAGTTTGTATGGAAAAATTGTTATTGGCTTTCTTTTGGTACAGGACTTTGTTGCTCTTCTTGCTTTAATATTTCTTGCTGGTCTATCTCAAGTAGGACAGAATGCTTCTGTGGTATATACAGTTGGAGTTTTTACGCTTTCGCTGATTAAAGGTGGCATCTTAATTGTCGCATCACTTTTTCTTTCAAAGTATGTGTTTCCAAGGGTGCTAGATTTTCTAGGCAAATCTCAGGAATTATTATTTGTGTTTGGGAATGCTTGGGGGTTAGGGCTTGCGGCTCTAATGGCGTCTCCTTACATTGGATTTTCATATGAGATAGGAGGTTTTCTTGCGGGTCTTACTCTCGCAAGCTCTGTAGAGCACTCTCAGCTCGCGAGTCGCATAAGACCAATGCGTGACTTTTTTATAATGTTATTTTTTGTGCTTTTGGGTTCTCAATTAGTTTTTTCAAATATTTCTACAATTATAGTGCCTACAATTCTTCTTTCACTTTTTGTTCTTATTGGTAATCCACTTATTGTAATGTTTGTAATGTCGGCATTAGGTTATCGTTTGCGCACATCATTTTTGGCGAGCTTAACTGTCGCGCAGATTTCAGAATTTAGTTTGATTATAGCGGCGAGAGGAAAAGAGTTAGGGCATCTTACAGACTCCGAAGTTTCTCTTGTGACACTTGTAGGTGTTATTACTATTACCATCTCATCTTACTTGATTCTTCATGGTGACGAACTATATTCGTTTTTGCGCCCAAGTCTTAAATGGATGGAATTTAGAGGTGGTAAATTGGAGAAAGTTTTTAATGCTTCCGTTCCGTATGCTAATCACGTAATACTACTGGGCGTTCATCGCATGGGAGCAAATATACTATCTGCTTTAAAAGCCATAGAAGAGCAATATGTTTTGGTTGATTTTGATCCAGAGATTGTAGAGAAATATAAGAGTCGCAAAGAGCCAATTATTTATGGCGATATAAGCGAAGACGAGATAAAGGAAGCCGCTGTTTTGCATCGTGCGCGAGCCGTCATCTCAACCATTCCAGCTTTTGATGACAATGTGCACTTGCTCCAGTATATAAAGAAAGAAAATCCAAAAGTAATTGTGATTGTAACAGCCGAAAACGAATGGGAAGCCAAAGAACTATATGAACTGGGTGCGCAATATGTTATTTTGCCACATTTTATTGGAGGGCTTCAGATTGCTCAAGCTATTAAGCGCGATCAAGATTTTGAGCATTTGGATAAACTTCGAGAGCACGATCTTTCACTCATGCGCCATAACGCATAAAATATGACCCGGTAGTGAAAACTCAACTATAACTTTACTATCAGATATTAAACTTGATAGATTAACAATATAATTAATCATAAACTTGATTTTGGCACACTAAAACCAGTCGAGTTTCTACTACCGGGATGCGCCAAAAAACAAAAGCAGAAAAATTAAAACAAATTTCTGACGAGGTTTTTAATTTAAAAAAATCTCCACTTTATGAGTATCGTAACCAAAATAACTATTATCCCGTTTTAGGTGAGGGCAATCACGATGCCGAAGTAATGTTTGTGGGTGAAGCGCCTGGCGTGAATGAGGCAAAGCAAGGAAAGCCGTTTTGTGGAGCAGCAGGAAAAGTATTAGATAAATTGTTTGAGTCGATTGCGATGGATAGAAAGTCCGTTTATATAACGAATATTGTAAAAGATAGACCACCGAGCAATCGAGATCCGGCGTCTGATGAAATTGCAATTTACGCTCCATTCCTAATGAGGCAAATTGAAATTATCCAACCGAAAATAATAGTCACACTAGGACGTATTTCTATGGCCATAGTATTTCAAGAATTTGGATTACACGAAAAACTTCAAACTATTGGTAAAATGCACGGAAGGGTATTCGATGCAGAGATGCCTTACGAGAATATAAACCCTCCAAAATTTCGTAATGCGAAACTTAGGAGGGTAAAGATTGTAGTGCTTTATCATCCCGCTGTAGGAACCTATAATCCAAATACAATAGATGTGATGAAGCAAGATTTTCAAATTATTAAAAAACTAATAGGGAAAAAATAAAAAAATACACAATTTTTTGTACAAGACGGATTCATAAGTAATACTTTTACTCTCAGTAAGAGCTTGTTAATCTTGTACGAAAACACGCTATGTCCACCTGCCCGCAAGGCCTCCGCGACAGTTTTCGCAGCAAAATTAGCAAGCTCTTGAGTATTACTTACGCATCTTATCTTTTGCATTATTTATTATTTAAGAATTGAGTTATAATTTAGGAGATGACTCAATTTGCCTTAGTTTATATTCTTAAGAACATATTTTCGCAAACAGCGGAGTTTTTTACTCATTGGTATATTGGAGGATATCGTGCAATAAGCCGGCATCTTATAGATTTTTTGGAGGAGTTGGATAGGACAATTGCTTTTAGGATTACCCTCCATTATTTTGGAGCCCCGCTTTTTCAAGACAGGACAATAATAGGTTATATTTTAGGGTTTGTTTTTAGGTCTTTCAGGCTTCTTTTAGGAGGTCTTTTTTATATTGTGGTTATCGCACTTGCAATTTGTATATATATTGCCTGGGCAGGAATTCCACTTTTTATTATCTACAAAATTTTCAATTTTTAATTTTCAGTTTACATTTAATTTTTAAAAGTTTGGTAATTGTATCATTGAATGAAAATTGTAAATTGGGCATTGTAAATTAGCAAGAACAAATATGACTGATTCAGGAACAACAACTTTTTATTTTGATGATCCACGACTTTTTATGACAGCTCCTGGGCGAATGTTGGTTCGTTTGTTTAGATTTGGTGGTTTTATATTTCTTTTCGTTCTTACACTCGTACTATTGTTTTCAAATACGCCACATATTTTTTGGTTCGGAGTTTTATTGTCACTATTTCTTTTGCATCAGGCATTACACTTTACTAAAGGAGTGCGTTCGCTTGAATATATAACAAAAGGGAAGCGATATAATTTAGCGGATTCTCTTGCGCCAGAAGGTTTTGCGATACTTGAGTCGGCGTTAGACGGTGCTATATTTAGCGGAGTTGATTTTAGATTTGTACTGCTCAAAAAACTTTGTTCTTTAAAAGACGTTCAACACGTTTTTTTACGAATGGAAATTGATTATAAAGAAATCTTAGGTGAAGCAGAGCGACTTTTTAGCGATAAAGTTAATTTAGATAGAGTCGCGATGCTTGGGATAATTGAGGAAGTTGTCTTCGGTGCTTTTAAAGAAAGTCAGCTTAGCAATGAACATTTTATTGAAGCGCGCACACTTATAGCTGGCTATTTTGAAGTAAATGATCCTAAAATTAAAAAAATACTCACTATATTTTCTATAGACGTTGCGCAAATAAGATCGGCGCTTATTTTTGGACATGTACATCAAAGTTTCTTGCAAAAGTTATTACGTCCAAGGGAATTGGGAGGAGCTTATGTTAAAAGAGTGCGACATCGTACAATGAATAGGTCATGGACTGCCCGTCCTACTCCGCTACTTGATGTCCACGCAAATGATCTTACAGATCTTGCTTATGCTGGCGCTGTTGGATTTCTAATGGGTCATAAAAATGAATATGATAGATTGCTAGACGTACTGTCGAGACCAGGGAGCCCCGCCGCACTTTTAGTGGGAGATACAGGAATAGGAAAGGACAGTATTATTCGTCATTTAGCATTTAATATTACCAAAGATAAAGTCCCAGCAATATTATTTGATAAACGTTTAGTTGAGCTTAGAATAGAAAGCGCTATAGCTGGTCTACCGCCACATGAAGCAGAAAAGCGGATGCAGGGTTTAATTAGAGAAATAGTTACTGCCGGCAATATAATTTTATATATTCCACAAATTGATATGCTTGCAAAGACGGCAGAAAGTGGTCTTTTGAATGTTGCAGATTCCCTACTTCCCGTTTTGCGTGATGGCTTATTCCCTGTAATTGGAGGTGTAACACCACAAGCTTACAAAAAAAATATAGAAACAAGAGCAGATTTTGCTGCTATATTTGATGTTATCAATGTAGTTGAAATTAGCGGAGAAGAGGCACTTACATATCTAACATACTCTGCAATGTCATTAGAAAAACAATATGGTGTAATTGTTACGGTTGGTGCGGTAAAAGAAGCTGTGGCGCTTGCCAAAAAATATTTTAGAGATAGACCACTTCCGGGAAGCGCTGGAGATCTACTGCGAGAAGCTATGGCAGAGGCCGCGCGACTTAAAGAAGAGGCTGTTACGGCGGCTATCATAATTAAAGTCGCTGAAAAGCGCATTAATATTCCTATTCACGAAGTAAGTGAAGGAGAGGCAGATGCTCTTATGCATCTTGAAGAGCGAATTCACGAGCGCTATATAGACCAAATCAAAGCCGTTGCTTCGGTTTCGAGAGCACTGCGCGAATATAGAAGTGGTCTTACGCGACAAGGAGGTCCAATCGCTTCGTTTTTATTTGTTGGACCAACTGGCGTAGGCAAAACTGAACTTTCTAAGATTTTAGCAGAACTTCAATTTGGATCAAAAGATATGATGGTGCGTTTTGACATGTCTGAATTTCAAGAAAAGGGAAGTTTAACTCGGTTTATCGGGTCTTCAGACGGGGTAATTACAGGAGCCCTAACGGATGCCATAAGATCAAAACCGTACGCATTGGTCCTACTTGATGAATTCGAAAAAGCTGAAAAAGACATTTTAAATCTTTTTTTGCAGGTACTAGATGAGGGGCGCCTTACAGATGGAGTGGGTCGAGTGGCTAATTTTGAAAATTCTATAATTGTTGCAACTTCTAATGCTCACTCAGAATTTATTACTCTGGCATTAGAAGTTGGCAAGAAATCGGAAGAAATACGAGATGAAGTTAAGCGTCATCTTGTTGATTATTTTAAACCAGAACTAATCAACCGTTTTTCTGATGTGATTATTTTTGAGCCACTCGGGATTGAAGATATGAAAAAAGTAACTGAATTGCAACTTATGGAGCTCGCAAAAGATGTTTTGGGTACGCAAGAGATTGTGCTTACTTTTACGGCAGGAGTAGTTGAGGCCATAGCTCGCATTGGTTTTACTAAAACTTTTGGAGCGCGACCACTGCGTCGTGCTATAGAAGAAAATCTAAGAGGAGAACTCGCAAACCAAATTCTCCAGGGCAAAATTTTAAAAAGTGATGCAATTCTAATCAGTTATGAGGGAGAAAAATTTGTTTTTAGTAAAAATAAATCTAATTAACATTGATTAGTTTTATATAATATAAACTTGATGTAGCTCTTTATCTCGCTTATACTAAAGCGATATGACTCCTCGCAACAATAGCAATAATGATATTAGACACAATCGCCCTCTGGAAGCGAATCGACATAGGTCCGCCGAAGCGTCTCGCGGAGGAGACCTTCGGCTCGCCGAAGCGTCTCGCGTAGGAGGCCATCGACTCGCCGAATCTTCTAGCGTGGACAATCAGAATGTCAAAAAAGAAATCACAGCTGGTGTGATTGTTTACAGGCGGACAAGTGAAGGCTTGAAGTTTTTACTCTTATATCATCGCGGTCAATATTGGAATTTTCCCAAAGGCCACGTTGAGCGCGAAGAGCGTAGTTTAGATGCTGCCATTCGAGAAACGCACGAAGAAACAGGTTTAAAGAGGACTGATTTGCGTATAATTTCGGGCTTTAAAGAGTATGAAAGGTTTTATTTTAAAAAAGGAAGGGAAACTATTTTTAAGGTAGTAATTGTTTATCTAGCCGAAACAAGAGAGTCTCGCATACGGATATCTTATGAACATCAGGGTTATGCATGGTTTAATTATCGTGAAGCCAGACAAATTACCGCAAGATATAAAGAAAATCAAAAAATATTAGAGCGAGCCTATAGATTTATTACTGAACGAGCTAAATAATTCATTTAATCATCGATGCGAACGGAGTTGTGGCAATATGTGACTCTTTTATCAAGCCCCTGTTATTGATTTTTATTAATCTACTATGATATAATTTTACATATGAACACAGTAACTATCCCTAGAAAAATAGCCAGTAATGACGACCTTATAGTTCTTCCCCGAAGAGAGTATGAAGAACTTTTATCAATCAAGAAATATAAAGAATTCACTCCCACAAAAGCACAAAAACAGGCTCTCATTAGAGCAGAAAATAATTTTCGTAAAGGTAAAACATTTTCATACGATGAGCTTGTCAAAAAACTGGATTTTACACATTGAACCAGGAGTATATAAAATCCTAAAACGATTACCTCGACATGACCGTCGAGACAATTTTTGAAGTAATCAGACTACTGCCAGAAGATCCTTATTTCGGTGACCTTCAAAAAATGAAGGGGCTTGATAATTCTTGGCGCCGCCGTATTGGTTCGTATAGACTTTTCTATCGAATCAAAATAGAGGGAAAGATAATTCTTGTATTTAATTTAGAGCGGAGGACATTAAGTACATATTAAGCTTTTATTACAATTACATTAAAGAGCTTTTATTAACTTCTCGTATAAATTTCTGCTGCTTCGCGATAATTATAGATAGCAATTCAAGGCTTTATTAATGCCTACCTTACCTTCTCCAGTATTTGTTTGAAGATTTTTGGATGATTTTCTGCAAGATCTGCTAATACTTTTCTGTCTAGATTCACTTTAGCTTTTTTCAGTTGGTTAATTAATTTACTGTAGCTTATTCCATTTTTTCTCGCTTCTGCATTTATTTTTACTTGCCACAAAGAACGAAAATCTCTTTTCTTTTTCTTTCTACCCATAAAGGCATGAGTCCATGCGTGGAGTAGTGCTTCTTTGGCGGCTCTCTCTTTGGATTTTCTTCCCCAGCGAAAGCCTTTGGTATATTTAAGTATTTTTTTTCGCTTTTTTGTAGCGATTTTTCCTCGTTTTACTCTTGTCATATTAGAAATTCTTTAATTTTTTGAGCGATAGCGATAAAAAGTAATTAGAATTTGTTATACCGAGCGCATAACAGCGCGGTTATGTGCTCGGTAAGGTTTTGCAATCGCTCGAGGTGCGCCTTAGGCTTCCTCTTGCGGACAAAGCCCTTACGCATCCATATTAACTAGTCTTCCAAGTTTTTTCATTTTGCGACCTCTTTGTTTTGTTATGCTAGATTTTTTGGCTCGAAAATGATTAAAGCCCGGAATTCTGTGCATAGCTTTTCCTGTGCGTGTAATTTTTATTCTTTTTTTTATGCTTGATTTCATCCCATTAGAGACATATCGCAGTCGTGATAGACGCGTAAGTCTTTTTAATTTTGATTGATATTTTTTTAATTTATCCTGCGGTATTTTGTAAGTGACTGCGGTCTCTAACGGGATTTCATCCCTCACCCAAGAAGGAGCATTATCCGCCACTTCTTGTATTAATAGTTTTTTGAAGTTAATTGTGATTAATAGTTTATTATAAAACAATACTTGATGTAAAGACCTCACTCATTCTTGTGTGAGGGATTCAATTATTTAGTTACTTGAACGATGAATCCGTTACCGGTATATCTTGGTGGTGAAACTAATTTGTGGTCGGGGATTAGTAATTTCAGAAATTCTTCAAGTTTTAATCTTGCCCAATCTCTGTTTGCTTTTTCGCGACCGCGGAGTCTCATCATTATTTCAACCCGTGATCCTTTTTCCAAAAAACCATTAACTTTTCTCGCCATTACATCTTGATCATGTTTCGCCGCTTTGGCGCTAATACGTACTTGTTTTAATTCTTCTGTTTTTTGTGCCAAGCGTTGTTTTCGGTCTTCTCTCTCCTTCTGATATCGAAATTTATCAAAACTCATAATACGAGCCACGGGAGGTTTAGCTGTGGGAGCAATTTCTATTAAATCTAAACCCGCTTCTATAGCTCTTCGGAGCGCCTCTTCTTTTGTAAGAACTCCAAGGTTTTCTCCATCAGGACTAATAACTCTAAGCTCTACTGCTGTTATTTGGTTGTTGATTTTAGCTCGTATAATGGTATGTATTGTAGTCTTAATTTTAGGAATAATCAAGCCCGTAGCCTGGCATTTCCTATTTCAATAGATAAGCTAATGATATGATAATAAGTGATATTTGAGTAGTAGCGCCTAAAAATGCTTGATTTTTTTTAACTGTCCAATGAAAAAATTTATGGAATTTATGATATTTTGTTATTAATTTATATTTTGTTCGTAGCTTTTTAGACCACAACGGAGACGAATCTATAATATCTGGCATTAAGCATCCCAGAGCGCCAATAATAAGGTAAAACCAGACATCTATTGGAAGGAGTGCTAGTAACGACAAAAAAAGAGTTCCACCTAAGGCAAAATCTATTAAAAGCATAATCCAATCCCTTTTTATATAGGAAAATTCGGGGACGTTATCTATTTTAGTATTTAGATAATTAGGGCCAGATTTTATTGCGCGATAGCTACCCTGATCAAAGTGTGGTAAGGAGTCCATTATATGGTGAGTCAAAAAACCTGCCGCAAAACCCAAAGCTGGATTTTTAGTGGCCACTCCTATTGCTGCGCCTACAATTGTGTGGGTAGTAAAAAGCATTCTAACAATATCAAAAATTAAATATCAAATATAAAAATTTAGGTTGCTTGAAAATTATTGAATAATTTTCAAGCTTCATGAATTTTGATTTTTGCATTTTTATCTTTCATTTATCTAATTTGGCTTCCCGGTTCTACTTCTCTCTCAGGCGTTAAAATTATCGGTAATCCATCTTCGTTTGTTACCGCAAGAAGCATACCTTGACTTTCCTCACCCATTAATTTTCTTGGTTCTAGATTGGCGATTATTACTATTTCGCGTCCTATTAAATCACTTGGTAAGTAGGATTTTCCTATTCCTGCAATAATTTGCCTGATTTCTCTAGATTCTGCGGGAATAGCTTCCAGTGTATTTAAATCAGCATTCCCCACAGCTACTTCAAGTATATTTTCAGGATTTTCTGCTGGAGGAATTATACCTAAAACGACTTTAAGTTTTAACAATTTATCGGACCCTTCAATAGGTTCCGCACTTAAAATTTTAGCTACTCGTAGGTTTACCCTCTTAAAAATATCTAAATCAATTAAGTTGACGCTTTGGCTTTGCGGATCGTTTTTGTTATTAGCACTAGTGGCGCTCACATCCTTTTTGGGAGGGTCAACTTTCTTAAAATCATCTAAGCTAATCATAGACATAATAATATCAAATAAATATAGTATTGTTAAGTAAATTTTTTAATAAAAAACCGACATTCGTCGGCTTTATATACATTTATTTTTTCTTTGTTTTCACTTTTTTCTGTGAATAGTCGGAAGTGTATATTGGAATGCTGACTTTTGTATTTCCTAAACATACAGGAATTATTATCGGTTCCTCGGGATCTTTTATGGATTTGCAACTCGGACAATTAAGTGGTATTCGTACAGCGGATCCAAAACAACCAGCTTCTACTATCGTTTTTTGTTCATATTCCTTCTTACAATCCCTACAGCGTACTTTTCTTGTTGGATAATCGCCGTGGCTTCGTATGCGCATTATTTCCTCCCTATAACTTGCTTCTTTTAGTATAGCAATATATCTAGAAAAATCAAAATAATTCAGAATTATTGTAGTATTTTGTCAATGGTTGCAGAGGTTTTAAATTAAAGTATAGTAAAAAAAGGTAATACATTTTTTTGTTTTAGTTAGTGGAGTGAGGCCCCTTTCTTAAATAAAAAAATTAAAAAACCATAAGTTAGCTTAAAATATTTTTAAGCGAAACTGTAGTATTATCCATTCGGCAAGCTCAGGATTAATGCTGAGCAGGGCCGAAGCATTAAAATTAAATAAGGATAATCGAGTATGACTAATACTTTGAAAAGAAACATGCTCGGTGTGCTTTTGATAGTCGGATTGATGGTTGCAGTGAATATATCGCCAGCAAATGGTGAAGTGAGCGCTACGACAACAAATAATGGAGCTACCGTCACTGCAGTAACGACAAGCGCAGCACCAACCGTTACGATTTCTCAGCAAGATTTAATAGCGCTAAAGGCCGCGCTAGATGGATTGCAAGCAGTGGTTGTTTCGTTAGATGCGTATGTAAAGAAATTACCAAAAGATAGCAAAGAGAGAGCATTGATCGCGCCGAAATTAAGTGCAACGCTTAGTCAGATGACTTTAAGTTTAGTAGCGCTTAAAGGAACTCTTGCCGCCGCGAATGTTTCGCAAAATACTAATTTGGTAGAAGTTAAGCCAGCACCAGTTATTGCAGATAAAACGAATGTTGTAGAAGTTAAGCCAGCACCGATTGTAGCAGAAAAGAAAGAAGTGGTTGTAAAACCGATAACCAAGATTAGCGAAAATACCGCAGGTCTATCTAGCGCAAAATCCACAGCAGATAGCGCTGTCGTAAGTGAAGAAAAAGCTGCAACGGATAATACAGAAAGCCAAGGAATATTATCTTCACTAAAGACTTCGCTTAACTCACCGCCTGGAGTAATAGTGCTTGTAGTGTTTGCAATCATCTTTGGAGTCGTTGTTTTTATGAGAGTATCTTCCAAAAAAGAAGCACAAACGACATAGTTTAAAATAAATGACTCGCCAAAAAGCGAGTCATTTATTTTTTACTTGCTTTTTGTTTTAAGACGAATATAATGTGCATAGCTCAATAAGTAAGGAGGATACAAAATGTCGCGAAGAAAAATCTTTGTTAAAGTTTCTGGCGATGAATTTCTAAAGCCCGCATTTCTAAAGTGGATAAAAAAAATCTGCAAAAAAGCATGGGTCGTAATCTGTGTCGGTGGAGGTACGCAAATTAATGAGGAGTTCAATCGTCGTGGATTTCCTGTTAAAGTTCACGGGCCTATGGGACGTGAAATAAACACTTTTGAAGAGAGACAAGTTCAACGTGATGTATTAGAGGTTAATCAGGAAGCATTGCAAGATCGGCTTGTTAAAGAGAATATTTTTGCTGTAGTAGAAATACCAATAATTACCATTGGAACAGTACTTTGTCCAGTAAATGGTGACGAAATGATACGCACGGCGTATCTTGGTTTTGATGAGTTGTATATTATTACCACAACTATTACACGAGCCAAAGAGAAGGCGGCGATATTTTTAGATCTTCCTTATGTAACTATTCTCTATGAAGTAAATGGCGCGTTAAAACGTTTAGTTACTAAATAATAAATGCTCCCGAATTATGGGAGCATTTTAATTTATCGCAATAGTAAATATTATTACTTGCTTTCACTTACTCTATCAGCAATCTCTCTGATTTGATTACGCTCTTCTTTAGTGATTTCTCTCTCAGTCCAGTCTACTTCTAAAACTTGTCCACCAACTTTTACTGATACCCACATAGAATTATAAACTATTCCAGCTTCTCTTAATGTTAACCATTCAGGCTTTTTATTTACTATCATTCTATATAATGGGAACTGTTTTGCTGTTTTAACTGATGGGTCGTTAGACATTCACCGATCCTTTGTTTTACATAAATAAACTTTAATAATATTACTATAATAAAATTACATTTGCAAATATAAAAAAGAAGCCTAACCGCGCGGAAGCAGTTGGGCTTCTTGGTGGCGAGGCCATTACTCATCTGGTAAAACTCCCTAGAACTCCCGCAGTTTTTTTATGCGTTTTGGATGTTTGGGACCCGTTACCCAACGACACCATCCAAAAAAATAGAGCGCAACAATAAAAATAATTATTGGGATCATGGGACCTCCTTTCTTATAAGTGCAAGACATTTCTTGCACGTTACGTGGGTTGAAAGATAGATTGTTTTGCCTATCTTTTTGCACAGAGCGCCGTTGGTGTTTCCAACTTTTCTTTTATGTATCACTTCTTCCATATTGTTTCCTTTCTAGATGAATACTAACATAAAATATAGTAGTTGTCAAATTATTATGGCTATTTTTGATGATAGGTGGACATCATAGAAAAAAGTTTGAACACATTATAAGAAGTTATTTTGATATTGATGATGGTTTAGAAATAAAAAAGAAGACCCATCGTGAGATGGGCCTGCCAGTAGTGGATACTGGACTTGGATGGGGGTGTAGTTATGACGAGTCTTTAGAAAAGTACTCGTCTTTTACTGCGCGAATAGTCACTGGGATGATGGCTAGTGCGCCAATACCGAACAAGATTTTGGCGATTAAGTACATCCATGGAAAGCGTATGTAGAAACCTGTAGCTTCCATGCACTCTCCTCTAAAATACTGCGCACAATCCACCGAATATGAAAAGAAGAACAGGACGATGGAAATGAGCCAAGATGAAGCCCAGAGGATGGTTGCAACCCCTGGGGCTGGTTCGAGATTTTCGATATCGTCCATGGCGAGCTTCTCCTTTGATGTAGCACCTAATTTAGAGTGAGTAGTATAGAGCCGTAGCTTAGCCCCTTTTGGAGCCTTTGGGCCGCCCAAGTGAATATCGCCCGAAGAAAAGAGTGGCACCACTCAAAAAAAATGGTGGCGATAACGAATGAAGTTAGGAACTCAAACGGGTTGCTGTCCATGGCGTTTCTCCTTTTGTGATGCGATTGCGGGTTTACTCTGCGTACTTGGTCCGAAGTGTTTCGGATCAGTAACCAAAGTAGTGACAGGTAGCGGCAGCGGCGAAGAGCAGTGCGTTGAACATCATTGCTTCCTTTTTTACTCCAGCAGGAGGTATAAAGAATGCGAATGTGTTTAAGCCGAGCATCACAACCCCCATTCCAAAAATCACACTTCCAAGCATGGGAATCTCCTTTTGTTTTAAGGTGACGCGATTGTCACTTTTTTACTAGTTGCATTATACTATATAATCATAAGAAAGTCAATATTACCAAAAATAGCCTTATTTTATAGGCTATTTTTGAATTGTGGAAGTGGGGAGATTGAACTCCCGTCCAGAATTTAACTCGGAGAACTTCTACGGGCGTAGTCTGACATATTTTTTAAGTGTTGCATACCAAGTGTCAGACAGCCAAGTATATAGCACTTTCCCGCTCAATTTTCATTCCCTCCGCAGGAGTAGGGAACAGAGCCTGATAATTTAACACCGACGATCACTCTATCAGGCGTCGAGAGCGTCGATGGGTCTTATGCAAATGCTAAGGCCGGTTGTTTGTTGAATGAGTTTGCACTTATTCTTTTGTAGAAGTTTTAAGAGATTCCACAGCTCTGCACGCTGTTCTCAAAATCAGCATTCTGTCGAAACCTTTCACCCCCATAAATCATTTGCCTTACAAATGATCAAATTCTAAAATATAAAGTCTAATTTCTAAATATTTAAAATTTAGTTTTTATATTTTGTTTAGAATTTAATTTTTTAGAATTTAAAATTTGTTATCTCTTGAGCCTTCGGCCTACTTCACGCTCAATATCTTTTTTCTTAATAGATGAGCGTTTGTCGTGCTTCTTTTTGTTTCGTGCCAAACCAACCTGTAATTTCAGCCGACTGCCTCTATTATACATCTTAAGTGGCACTAATGTCAAGCCGGTCTTTTCTGTTTTTCCTATGAGTTCTGCAATTTCAGATTTTTTTAGAAGTAATTTTCTACTTCGCGTTGACTCATAATCTTTTGGAGAATTATTAGTCTGATATGGGGGAATGTTTGCATTAAGTAAATATGCTTCGCCGCCGCGAATAACTACAAAAGCTCCTATTAAAGAAGCCGATCCTTTTCGGATTGATTTGACCTCAAAACCTAGAAGTTGTAAACCAGCCTCATATGTTTCAAGGATTTCATAATCAAATGTCGCCTTTTTATTTAAACTCAATATATTACTGTTATTTATTGTTGTCATTTTGTTTCTATTTTCCTCTATTCATAATTCTTAATTCATACTTCATACTTCACTCATTAAGCATAGACCATAGATTAATTTTTCGCTATTCCTAGCCTTTTCCAATACAATATGAGTCCCAAATGAGGTGTGGAATATAACGCAAACATGTCCAAAATAGTTCCCGAGCGAATTTTATGAGTCGAGGGACTACCTTGTAAAATAACGTAGCATTTGTTGGAAATGTTGTATTCCTTCGACAAGTTCAGGAAATAATTTGTATAAAATCATTTCGAGATCATCTTGCATTGGAATATATTTTTCTAATATTAAAAAAGAGCCTTATATGGCTCTTTTTAGCGTACTTAAATCATTGCATACTTTAATTTGAAGTACGTCCGCATTGCATTTTGGCATCGGAATGCCTTGTAGTAAGTAGTGCCTTTATCGCTGGATGTAAAAATGAATGGAGTGAGTCCTGCAAATCGCATCAGATACCAAACAAGCAACCTGCCAGTTCTGCCGTTACCATCAATAAATGGATGAATTTCTTCAAAGGTAAAATGGAAGTTGGCTATAGTTTCCAAGGCATATTCATCGTAATTCTCTTTTGATGTATTTCTTTTCTTTATCTGAAGTTGGAAATAACTTATTTCTTCGTTTAGCTTATTCATTTCTCCCTTAATCAATTTAAGCGCAAAACCCCGATGCGATCCAACGTATACATCGCAGTCCCTATATTGGCCAATTAGATAATCCGGAATTTTAGTCTCTCCAAAGAATGTATTATGTTCTTCAATTATTAGTTTATGGATTTGAAAGAGTATAGACTCATCCCAATATAGATTACTCGCAAGGCATTTTTCTAAATATATAAGTGCGGCGGTGTGTCCCTTTCTATGTCGCAGGTGAATACACATCATTAACAATTCTAGGTTTATACCGATGTTTTCTATTAAGTTAGATTCGTGAACAAACCTTGCGGCTAGATCTTCATCGAGAGGTTCGCGATGCATGACTTTTTAGCCTCCATATGAATATAAAGTTACTGTTCGTGATACTATCAAATTAATACTAAATCTACAAGTAGGCTTACCTTTTTAGATATTCCACGATACAATATAAATATGAGAAATAAGATAATCGCATTACTTAGAAATGTAATTGAGGAAGATATAGAAATTGTGGTTTCCTCACCAGAGAACTACGCATTTGGTCATTATTCCACAAGCGTGGCTTTTTCGCTTGCCAAAATTTGGAAAATGTCTCCAACTGTAGCGGCAGAAAAACTAAAAGAGAAAATAATTGCCATAGACAAAGACAAGCTATTTAAAGAGATTAATGTAGTAAGTCCTGGCTTTATAAATTTTTGGATATCTAGTGATAAGCTCGAAGGAGAATTTAAAGAAATACTAAAGAAAAAAAATAAATATGGTAAGCCAAGCTCATCTAAGGGAGTCCGACTTCCTAAGATTCAGGTAGAATTCATTTCGGCAAATCCAACGGGACCTCTTACAATGGCAAATGGTAGAGGCGGTTTTTTGGGTGATGTGCTTTCTAATATTTTAGAATTTACAGGCAAGAAAGTTGAGCGCGAGTATTACGTAAATGATACAGGAAATCAAATTATAACTTTAGGTAAATCTCTTTTGGCATCAATTGGATTAATTGCAGATGAGGAGAAGTTCTATAAAGGAGGATATATAAAAACGTGGGCTCTAAAAAATAAAGCTTTTATAAAAAAGAATCAAAAAAATCCTCTTCTTATTGGCAAAAAAGCAGCAAAAGAATTACTCGCTAATATAAAAAAAGTAATAATTAAAAAATCTGGAATTAAATTTGATCGGTTTACGTCAGAAGATTCTCAAATTCATAAAAAGGATCTTATTAAAAAAACCTTAGAAATTTTTAGTACGAAAGGTTTAATATACGACAAAGAAGGCGCTAAGTGGTTAAAAACTACGGAATTTGGCGACGACAAAGATAGAGTACTGATTACAAGCGATGGATTTCCAACCTATTTTTTAGCAGACGCCGGTCATTTATTAGAAACTAAAACTAGAGGATTTAGTAATAAAATATTAATCTTGGGGCCTGATCATTATGGTTATGTGGCAAGAGTCAAAGCTGCTGCTAAAATAATTGGACTTGCGAATTTCGAAACTTTGATAACTCAGGCTGTGAGGATTATTAAGGATGGCGTCGAAGTTAAGATGTCTAAACGTAAAGGAGAATTCATAACATTCGAGGAAGTAGTAGATAAAGTTGGCGTAGACGCTGCCAGATTTTTCTTTTTAATGCACGCACCAGAGAGCCACATGGATTTTGATTTGAAACTTGCAAAAGAACGTTCCGTTAAAAATCCCGTTTATTATATTCAATATGCTTATGTGCGGTGTGGAGCGATACTGCAAAAAGTCAAAAGTCAAAAGTCAAAAGTCAAAATTGAAAGTAAAAATTTAGAAAGTCTTAAATCAGAAGTAAGCGAAAAATTAACCATGAAGCTGATAAAATTTCCAGAAATAATTGAAGATATTCAAAAAGATTATCAAGTTCATCGCCTTACGCGCTATGCATCGGAGCTGTCTCATATTTTCCATAATTTTTATGAGAAAGAAAGGATTATAGGAGAAACAAATATTAATCTAATTTATAGCAGAATAATGTTTATAGAAGCAACGCAAATTGTTTTAGGGGGAGTGCTTAACCTTTTGGGAATAAGTAAACCAAAAAAAATGTAGTCCCAGTTCATAGTTTGTCATATTAACATTATAAATTAATTAATAAGTATGAAGGAGCCTAAGTTGCTAGATAATGATAATAAATTAGATTCAACTGATTTAGAGCGTTACAATAAACATCTAGAAGAGTTGAGAGCATATGGGTTGCCGGGGCTTGAAGGGCGGTTGGATCGCGGTCTTGATCACACCGGAATGTTAGCAGTTCAAGAGACTCGCAAAGAAATTCAAGAAATCGCTCAAAAGCTAAATGTAGACATAGAAAATATTGAAGTTTTTACTAAAGCTCTTCATGTTGGAGATATTTGGAAAAATGCTGATGAGTTGGCTATGCCTAAAAAAACAGAAGTAAAAGTTTGGATGTTGCTTGCCGATTTATGTCACGAAGTAAATGGTAGAGATCTTTCTAAATCTGAATATTTAGAGGATTCCGCTAGAATTAAGCAAGGTCTTTTACAGGCAAAAGAAAATCCCGAAGCTCTGTTAGAAGCAGCAGTACAAAAAATCACAAAGGAAGCTCACTCAAAATTTGATTTAAAAGAGGAAGTTCCATTTTCAGAAGATGATGCATTTCTCTACATGGCAATTGCTGGGGAAAAATATGGCGTATGTAAAGCCGGGAATTTATATTTTGCAGGCGCGAATGAACTTGATTTCTCTGTTTTAGATAAAGAAGGGTTAACTAAGATTGAAAAAGAAGACCGTGGACGCATATCCACTTTTTTTCAAAAACAAGGTAGGGATGCTGTTAAGAAACTGTATCCAGGATTAGCAATTGTTTTTGATAATGAAGAGCTAGCACTTCGATTAGCAAAAAGCGCCGATAATTTAATTCAAAAAGATGAAAGAAAAATTTGATCCTATAAATAAAAAAACTATAGAAGAACGTGAACGATTCGAGAGTATGACAGAAACCAAAAAGGAAGAGCATATTGACGAGCTTCATGAGCGAGCTTTATTAGAAAATGTTTTGCCGCTACGACAAAAGGCAGAAAGTTTAAAAAATAAGACAGAAAGCAAAGATTTAAATTTGGTTGCAGATATTGCAGAACTAATAAGAGACAAGGGTGGTTTGGCTCTGATTGTTGGTGGCTATGCTCGAGATGAAGTGCTAAATGAGTCTGGGTATGAATTAGAGCCTAAAGATCTTGATCTTGAAATATATGGCATATCTAGTGATGAGCTTCAAGAGATTTTAAAAACTTTCGGAGATATTGATGAAGTTGGCGCGCAATTTCAAGTTACGAAACTTACTTTAGAAACCGGTACAATAATAGATGTTGCATTGCCACGGCGTGATTCTAAAACTGGTAGGGGACACAAGGGATTTAAATCAGAATCAGATATAGAAATGACTATTGAAGATGCCGCAAGAAGACGAGATTTTACGATTAATGCCTTAGGGCTCGATCCGCTAACGGGTGAAATTATAGATAAATTTGGTGGGCTAGAAGATATACGCAATAAAAAGTTGCGCGCTATAGATCCAAAGACTTTTATTGAAGACCCTCTACGTGTTCTTCGTGCAGCACAATTTGCAGGAAGATTTGGTTTTGGAGTAGATGATGAAACAGCAGAACTTTGTCGCTCATTAGATTTAAAAGAACTTCCTGGGGAGCGATTAGGTGAGGAATGGCGGAAGCTTCTTTTGAAATCTCCAAAACCAAGCATAGGGCTTGAGGTTGCAAGAGAGCTTGGTATTATAGAAAAGCTGCATCCAGAGCTTGAAGCACTTATTGGCACTCCACAAGATCCAAAATATCATCCAGAAGGCGATGTGTGGGAACACACCAAGCTCTCTGTAGATGCTGCCGCGCTAATTGTCTGCAGACAAAAGCTATCAGAGGACGAGGCATTTATCCTGCTTTTTACGGCCTTGTGTCACGACTTAGGCAAGCCCATAACAACAAAAAAGACCGACGAAGGAAAAATTATTTCACATGAACATGCCTCCGCTGGTGTTAAGCCAACTAAAAAAATGATGGCGTCGCTTAGGTTATCAAGTGACATCGTAGAGAAAGTATCGCCTCTTGTTGAGGAGCATATGTTTCCACTCACTAGTCCGAATCCTTCAGATTCTGCCGTCCGTCGGCTGGCAAAGCGATTAGGCAAGGCTTCAATTTTAGAATTGGTTATGGTTTCTGAGGCAGATTCTGGTGGACGCGGCAAAATTTTAAAATCTTTTCCAGAGGGAGAGGCGTTGCTTGCAGTCGCCGCTCGTTTAGAAGTCTTAGGCGAAGCTCCAAAGCCAATTTTGATGGGCCGCGATTTAATTGAAATTGGCTTTACACCAGGTCATCACTTTGGTGAAGTATTGCGCAGTATTTATGATGAACAGCTTGATGGAAAAATAAAAACATTAGATGAAGCGAAAGTTCGCGCGAAGGAGATTTATCACTTTATTAAGTAGCACTATATTTTTTTAATTATTTGCCAAGCCTAAAAAGAAGTAGTATTGTATGGCTAGAAAGATAGAGGAATGATACGGGAAGGAGTTATATATGCACGGTCCATGCCTATATATAACTTTCAATAACTTGGATAGAAGTCAGAATAATACTTTACGTGATGATTGTGGAACAATAATTCCAAAAGAGTTGATTGCCCAATTTAAAAGAAGTTTTATTTGTTTTGCTCACGGCTGGAATCTTGAAGTAAAAAAAGATTCGATTGAAATTCATTACCCCGGACAGACTTTTTTATTCTGCGAGGGGACGATAAAAATGGTCTCGGTGATTTATGATTAAGCTGCTACACGCAGCTTTTTTATTTGAAAAGTTGGGCCGCCGTAATGGAAATAAGAACAATTAAAAAAGCAATCATTTTTTTCTTATGAAATTTTTCTTTTAATAAGACAAGACCTCCCATATAAGTAAGGAGCGGTTGGAGTGTAAAAATTAAAGTTGTTCGAATGATTCCAAATTTACTATAGCTAATGAAAAACAGAATTGATCCTAGCGTAAGAATAGATCCGGTAAAAAAAATAGCTGCAAATGAACGTGGCGAAACTTTCTTAAGTGAATCCGCATACATAAAACCTAAGAAAGGTACAATAATAATTTCGCGGGCAAACTGAAGAGAAATAGGGTGCCATATTGTTAGTATTTGCTTAAATACAGCTGCTTCAATTGGGGCTATTATTAAAACCCAAATAAGAAAAGGCCAAGTTTTCCTTTTGACAAAAGGATGCCCCTTTTCCCAATGAGACCAGATTACGGCAAGTGATGCTATAAGAGCCGCATAAAGAATTGGTAAGTTTTTATTTTCATCTGGAAAAAAAATAAATGCAGCTAATATAATAGGAACATTAGCTAAAAGCGTCACCGTCTGCATCTCTGTTAAAAGGTCATTCTTTAGTGCATGAAAATAAAGTAGGTTTGAGATAAGAATTGTAACTGTTGTAAAAATTAAAAGTAGGCCAGCATATCCCTTAAAAAGTTCTATGGTAATTGGAGTGCCGAATGCAAAAAAAGCAATTCCCGCAACAAATAATGCGGCAAGAAATGAAACTATCGAGAAATTTTTGTAAGTAATCCCTTTGCCACCAAGTAATATTTTATCTGTAATTGCTGCCCCAGAGCTGAGCAGTGCGCCAATAAATGGAATAAGAAAGTTCATAGCAATATTATAGCATGCCTTAGTTTTTTGCCTTGCATTGCTTCACCCCACCACAACAAAAATATTTGTTTTTTTTGACGTAGCGCTGAAAGCTATATTTGCCTTAAATAAACAAAAGTAAACGTTCGAGGTGGGTTGTGTGGGGTTCACAAAACCATCTTATTTCTGTAGAATAGAAATATAACTTTAATTCTAGACTATGTTAAAAAACCTTAAACAATTTGTTCTTCCAGAGGTTGAAGAAAAAATCTTAGCGTATTGGAAGACCAATCAAATCTTTGAAAAAACATTAAAATCCCGTGAAAAAGGGGAGAAATTTGTTTTTTATGAAGGCCCACCTTATGCAAATGGCAAGCCAGGAATTCACCATGTTTTAGCCAGGGTTTATAAGGATATTATATTACGCTACAAAACAATGCGTGGTTATAATGTCCCACGCCGTGCCGGATGGGATACACACGGCCTTCCGATTGAACTTGAAGCAGAAAAACAGCTTGGTATAAAATCTAAAAAAGAAATAGAAAAATTTGGCTTAGCGCTTTTTAATCAAAAGGCAAGAGAATCAATTTGGGTTTACAAAGACGAATGGGAGAAAATAACCGAGCGAATCGGTTACTGGTTGGATCTTAAAAATGCTTACGTAACATACGAAAATTATTATATAGAATCTTTGTGGTGGATTTTATCAGAAATTTCAAAAAAGGGATTACTTAAAAGAGATTATAAAGTTGTTCCTTATTGTCCTAGATGTCAGACGGTTCTTGCTAGTCATGAATTGGCTCAACCTGGCGTCTATAAAAGAGTGAAAGATCCATCTATCTTTGTAAAATTCAAAATTAAAAATGCAAAATTAAAAATTCATGAATATTTATTGGTCTGGACTACGACTCCATGGACGCTTCCGGCAAACGTAGCGGTTGCAGTTAATACAAAATTTACATATACAAAATATTCTGTAAAAAATAGCGGCACTAAAGGAAGTAAGGTTGAGTATTACTGGTCGCTTAACGCTCCGCCACCACAGGATGGTTATGTAATTGAAGCTATTGAAAAGATTTCTGGCAAGAAACTCATCGGCCTTCAATATGAACCCCTTTTTGTAAATTCAGAATTCAGAATTCAGAATTCAGAATTTTTTAAGGTTTACGGCGCAGATTTTGTCTCTGGTGAAGACGGAACTGGCTTTGTTCATATTGCGCCCGCCTACGGTGTAGATGATTTTAATTTAATTAAATCAGTCGTTCCAGATTTTTCTTATAAGGATATTCCTATAACAATAGATGATGATGGAAAAGTTTTGGCAGGATACCCAGGAGAATTTAAATTTGTAAAAAGTGCGGATAATGACATAATTGCAGACTTAGAAAGCCGCGGTCTTATGTATAAGTCTGAAGTACAAGAACATGAATATCCATTTTGTTGGCGATGCTCTGCTCCTCTTTTATATTTTGCTCGCTCCGCTTGGTTTATTGAAGTTTCAAAACTTAGAGCAAAACTAGTTGCGGCAAATAAAAAAATCGCCTGGGTTCCAAATCATATTCAAGAGGGTCGCTTTGGAGAATGGATTAAAGAAGCAAAAGATTGGGCAATTTCAAGGCAACGTTTTTGGGGAGCGCCACTCCCTATTTGGGTTTGTGAAAAATGTGAAAAAGAACATGTGGTGCAGAGTTTGTCAGATTTAGATCGTTTAGATTATCAGAAAAATACTTTTTTCCTTTTACGACACACGGAAGCCGAACATATTCTAAGCGGAGTTATAGCTTCGGGATCTGTTGGTAAAAAGGTTTCTCTTACTAAAAAAGGCCAAAAAGATGCGCAAGAACTCGCCAATCAAATAAAGAAGAAAAATCCTAATATAATTTATTCCTCACCATATAAGCGTACACTTGATTTGGCAAAAATCATTTCGAAATCGACTGGTGCAAAAATAATAATAGATAAGCGTCTTGAAGAAATCAACTGTGGTAATTTTAATGGTCGTCAAGTTGATGAGTATTGGAAATTTTTTCTAGAACAAAAAGAAAGGTTTACAGAGGCTCCTTTGGGGGGTGAAAATCTTACAGATGTAAAGAATAGGATGTTTAATTTTGTGCGTGAGATAAATCAAAAGCATCAAAAAGAAAATATTTTGATTATTAGCCATGCAGATCCTCTTTGGGTATTAGAAGGTGCGATGAAGAATTTAACAAACGAAGAAATATTTTCTTTGGATGTTATTAAGCTTGGTGAATTACGAGAAGTTCAATTGCATAACTGGCCATACAACAAAGATGCGCAAATCGATCTCCATCGTCCTTTTATTGATGAAGTAGTTTTGAGGTGCAAGTCTTGCAAGGGAAAGATGGCGAGAATAAAAGAAGTTGCCGATGTTTGGTTTGATTCAGGTGCCATGCCGTTCGCTTCTGCGCATTACCCATTTGCTATAGAGAAGAAATTCCAAAAGGATAATCAATTAGTTAAGGATGATGCCAGATTGAAATTAGAAGCATTTCCATTTCCAGCAGATTTCATTTGTGAAGCAATAGATCAAACTCGTGGTTGGTTTTATACTCTCCTTGCGGTTTCAACACTTTTGGGTTATAAAGAGCCACCATATAAAAATGTAATCTGTCTTGGATTAATTAATGATAAGTTTGGGCAAAAAATGTCTAAATCACGTGGCAATGTTCTAGATCCTTGGGAGGTAATTCAAAAATATGGAGTAGATGCTGTCCGTTGGTATTTCTATACGGTAAATCCTGCAGGTGAGACAAAGAATTTTGACGAAGTTGATCTTAAGAAAGTATTAAATAGAGTTTTTAATATCGTTTATAACTCATATGTTTTTTATGATATGTATGCGGATAAAAAGTCAAAAGTCAAAAGTCAAAAGTCAGCGCTAAGCGCGCTTGATCTCTGGATACTCGCAAGTCTAAATAAAACAATCGAGCAGGCAACAGCTGAACTGCAAAAATATGAGGTAGGGAACGCTGCAAAAGCTATAGAAGAGCTAATTGATAATTTGTCGCGTTGGTACATTCGCAGGTCTCGTCGACGGTTGCAAAAGCCAGAAGATATGGCAGATTATGAGGCATGCTCCACAACTTTGGGATTTGTTATATCAGAGATAACTAAGCTTATGGCTCCGTTTGCTCCTTTTTTCTCCGAAGCCCTCTACCTTTCACTGAATATAGAATCTAGAAATTTGAATTTAGCATCAAAAATTCCAAATTCCAAATTCCAAATTCCAAATTCTGTGCATTTGGAAGATTGGCCAGAAGTAAATAAGAAATTCATTGATGATAAGTTAATTGCAGACATGACATGGGTGCGTAATATTGCAACGCTTGCTCTTGCAAAGCGAGCAGAAGTTGGAATTAAAGTAAGGCAACCACTCGCTTCTCTTAAATTCAGAATTCAGAATTCAGAATTTAGAATTAGCAAGGAGTTGCTACAGATTTTAAAAGATGAAATTAATATTAAGGAAATTATTTACGACTCTAAAATTAAAGAAGAAGTTGAGTTAGATACTATTATTACCCCAGTACTTCGAGAGGAGGGAATAGTGAGAGAGTTTGCTAGACTAGTTCAAGAACTTAGGCAGAAGGCAGAAATGCAACCAAAGGATAAAGTGGAATTATATATAGACACGCCAGAGTTTGCAGAAATTTTGGAGCGGAGCGAAACAGAGCTCAAGAAACAAGTTGGCGCTGCAAAAATTAATTTTAAACGGGCAGAGAAATTAAATATCGAAATTGAGACAAAAATTGAAGACCATAATTTATGGGTCGGGCTAAAAAAAGCATAAAGATTTTTAAGTTATTATGGAATAAGTTATAATATATCTATGTTAGAAGAACTCAAAAAAATAGGATTATCAGAGAACGAAGCCAAGGTCTATTTGGTATTATTAGAGATAGGTAGTGCAACTGCAGATGAAATTGCCAAAAAAGCTGGAGTAAAGCGACCAACTACTTATGTGCAACTTGAAGACCTCATGAATAAAGGTTTAGTTTCGAGTTTTGAAAAAATAGTTAAAAAAGGTGGAGCAGAAAAAACTTTCTTCCGTGCTGAAGACCCAGACCATTTGCAAAAATTGGTTGAGACCGAAAATAAAAAAGCTAAGGAGAGAATGCTAGTCTTAGAGAAAAGTTTGCCAGAACTTGGTAGACTATTTCAGTTTGCAGGGTCTCGGCCTAAGGTTAGATTTTTTGAAGGGAAAGAGGGATTGCAAACGATGCAAGATGAAGCTTTTAAGATGAAAGATAAACATATAATATCAATTGTCGATTTTGACGGTATTATAAAAATTTTCCCAGATCATCCAGAAAAGCATACTCCAATCCGCGTGCAAAAAGGTATTCAATCAAAAGTCATTTATACTAGTGTGAATGGCGATATTTTAGGACGCGAAAATAAAGCAATGTTACGTGAAACAAGATTCATTTCCCCTGATCAATTTCCTTTTACGTGTGATTTGGCAATTTACGATCATATTTTGAGTATCTCAGCACTTCGTGAAAAATCGGTAGGAGTTTTAATAGAGGATAAGGATATTTCAAATTCGATGCGAGCATTGTTCAAGCTTTTGTGGGAAAAACTAAGTTAGTCAAAAAAAACAAGGGGACTACACTTTGTAGCCCCCTTTTGAGTCAAAACAGAGATTATCTATCGTTTTCGAACGATTCTTTTCTGTTTGAGCGCATTTCGAGAAGAAGACATCTGCTTTTCAATGAATTTTACTTCACTTGCCTTCGTTAGATTCCTGATCCACCATATTTCATATGGCACCTCCTTGATGTTTCTTAAAGATGGATATTGGCCGGTTGACCTCTGGTTTATGTCTCGTATTTTCCACAGCATCCATGCTGGGGAGCCTGATACTAAACATTAACCCATCTTTGCAGTAATTGTAGCATATTATTAAGAAATAGTCAAATTTATCACAAAACAGTCTATTGAAATTGACATATTTCTGTGTTTTAAGATTGAAGAAATGAGTAGAAAAAATGTGGTGAATGCTTACTAAAAAGCCCATTTTATGGGCTTCTGTCATAGGTACTTGACAAAAATCAATTTATCGAGTATAATGGCGGCAGGTTAGAATGAAATCTTGACTGTGGGGCTTCAAGATCCCATATAAGGAGCTGAAGATACAGATTGACCGTAACCACAAAATAACAGGTCTAAGTATAGTCGCTCCATTGCCTTGCCGTAGCATATTTGCGAAGGCAGGCGCCTCCTCTAAGGAGGCCAGTACTAGCAAAACCAATTATTGAACTTTGTGGTAGTGGCCTCTTTAGTGGGATGGAAAGCTCTTTTAAATTAAATAAAATCATCTGTACAGGAATTAGAGATTAACCAACGATCAACCACCGATAACCAATAACGCGATACAAACTCAGAAAAGAGTTTCAGGTCGTTAGTTGTAAGTTGTAGGTCATAAGTTGTATGTTAATTCCCAATTTCTGTACAGATGGTCGCGCGTAGCCATCCAGGTACGGGGTCACGGAGTAACCCCTCCGTGTTCAGCAAAGGCTGTGTCCGTGGAATGGCCACCCGGATACAGATTCTGAGGCGATTCGCTGCCAAGCTATGTCGTTCAGGACGACGTGGTTTGCTCACACCAAAGCCCTTGGTGTGATGGGGTCCTTCTTATTAAAGATAAGGAGGATTCAAAGCGGACGAGCAGGATTTATCGGGCCAGTCGACTGAGGCTAAGAACCTCCGATAAGGGCTCAAATCCTTCCTGCTCCCAGGTACCTGACCTGGACTGCGCGCGACGTTTTTTTGGGAAAGGTTTTTACGTCGATTAAAAACCTACCACCACCAAGAGAGGCGAACACCTGCAACAAGGGTGCGCCTCTCTTGGATTCAAAAAAAGTTGTACCGTTTAGTGGGTTTCCCGGAGAAAGAATTCAAATTAGCCCGAGGGATCAGTATGACACTATTTCCCAGCTTCTGTGGTTCGTGTCGACCCTCGGGCCTCTTTCAAAGTTCATATATAAAATGTGGTAGTCTACGCCAAGGCTATGTCATACCGGTGGATTTTGAAAGGGAAGACATGGGGTTTTCTCTTTGCACATAAAAAATTGACGCTCTACCAACTAAAGGTAGCCTACGCTAAATAAGCTACGGTGAACCAAAACCCGCCTACGTCGAGACTTCGGCGAGGCAATGGAGGACGAGATGCAGAAGACGAATGTTGAGCTCGCTCGCGAGCAGGGATGCACGGCGCGGCAGATTTCGAAGTCACGTCGACGTGGCTTGATCATGAAAATCATGAGGGTCGTAGGCAGGCGTAATGAAAGGGAAGCTGTGAAGTTTACGGCTCCTGCGCCACACCTCGATGAGCGTAGTCATCTCGCTCAAAAGCGTTCTCGCGCGGAGCGAGAGCGTGTCGAGCGGGCGCTCGCCGCGGCGGAGAAAGCCTCTGAAGCGAAGGGCGACGCGGAGGTGGCTGATTCATCGGCTAGCTAACGCACCACAACACAATCGGAGAGGTGAGCCTCGCTCACCTCTCCCTCTATCCAGTTTTATTTTTAACATGGGCTGCAAAAGTGGATCTGGATAGAGGGAGATGATTGAGTATGAATGATAAATGTTTCAAATAGAAAGGGGGTGGATTGGTGAAGTATTATGTCCATCGTGGCGTAGTTTACTTCTCGCGTCGAGCCTATCTTCAGGCTCGAGACGGGGAGTAAACTGCCCCCAACAATTTGAAGGTTTTGTGGCGAACACCAGAAAGGTATTCTTCGGAATACCATCGCCACTCTTTTAAAGTCCGTATTTAAATGTGAACTTTGAAAGGGATATTTTAAAAAAAAGTGAAAAAAATTGCCCAAGATAATAATGCGGCGTTTTTTTTCGTAACTAAATTCTAGTGTTTCGTTGTATAATAGTTATACTATCCCTAATTAACCACTTCCTATAAGACTTTTGTCATTGCGAGGGCGAAGCCCGCGGCAATCCAGGAAATAATAGGATAAATCTGGATTGCTTCGTCGTTCCTCCTCGCAAAGACGAGGTTAAAAGAGTAGTGGTTAATTGGAGATGGTATTATATGGCTAAAAAGAAACTTACTTACAATCAAATACAAGAAGGATTAGGTACTATTACACGTTTTTTAAAACCCTACCGTAGAGAGGTAATTATTTTAGTTGTAGTTAGCCTCATCTCTGCTTTAGGCAGTGCAATTGCGCCATACCTTGTTGGGAAATTTTTTGATGCGTTATTAGGTAAAGTTGGGCCATTCATATTTTTTGGATATGTTGCCTCTCCCTTTGTGGTACTTTTAGGAATTTGGGCATTTGCCAAATTCTTAACTGATTTTGCAGAACGCTATAAAAATGTTGAATCGGAAAGAATTAGCACAACAATTGAAAGCGATTATATTATTGGTGGCATGACGCATCTTATTAATTCTCCACTTGGATTTCACAAGAAGCACAAGATGGGAGAAATATTTAATCGCATTGAACGTGCCGCAGGTCGTCTAGGAAGCATAACAAGTCAAGTTGTCATTAACTTAGCGCCAGATATATTAAGTGTATTTTTTGCATTTTTTATTGTGATGTTTATTGATCCAATTTTAACATTAGTGCTTTTTGGTGGCCTTTTAGTTTTCCTTATCGTTATTGCAATAGCGACGCCGCGATATATTGCTGTGCTTCAAAACGTCAACAAGGCATACAACAAGGCTTATGGCGAGGCATATGATTCGGTCATGAATGTTAATGCAGTAAAACAAGGTACGGCTGAGAATTATGAAAAAAGGAAATTGGAAAAAAACTTCAGATACGCAGCTGTAAATTATTGGACGGATTACATGAAGATTCTTTCAAATCTAACGTTATCACAAAGGATTATTGTTTCACTTACTCAATTAACGATTTTTATTATTTCTGTCTATTTTGTTCAAAATGGAAGAATTTCTTTGGGTGACTTAGCTGCATTTAATGGCTATGCCGCTATGGTATTCGGGCCATTTTATAGAATGGGTTCCAATTGGGATCTTATCCAAAATGGACTAATTGCAATGCAGAGAGCAGAGAAGATTCTTGGAATTAATGAAGAACTATATACTCCTCCTAATGCTTTTGTATATGCTAATCCACAAGGAAATATAGAATTCAGAAGCGTTAGCTTTAAGTACGGAAGAGGACAGAGCTCGGTTCTTACCGATATTTCCTTTAATATAGAAGCAGGAAAAAAAGTTGCACTAGTTGGCGAGTCTGGTGTGGGGAAATCAACACTAACGGATTTAATGTCGTTCTATTATAAACCAACGAAAGGGGAAATTCTTATTGATGGCCGTGATATTTCGCGAGTTGACCTTACTTCTCTCCGTTCTTTTATCGCCGTAGTCGCACAAGAACCCATCTTATTTAATGAAACAATTAAAAATAATATTAAGTACGGTTCATTTGGCATGACTGACGCAAAAATGTTAATGGCTGCCAAAATGGCTTATGCCGATGAGTTTATTCAGAAACTTCCTAAAAAATATAATCAACGGGTGGGAGACCGTGGTATTAGGCTTTCGGCTGGACAAAAACAGCGCATTGCAATTGCAAGAGCAATACTTAGAAATCCCCGAATTTTAATTTTAGATGAACCAACCTCTGCGCTTGATGCAAAAAATGAAAAATATATAACTGAATCTCTTGAAAAATTAATGGAAGGACGCACAACTTTTATTATTGCACATCGATTAAGCACAGTAAGAAAGGCGGATGTAATTTTTGTACTAGAGAAAGGAAAAATTGTAGAGCGTGGCAATCACGAAGAACTCATTAAAATTGAAGATGGCGTCTATAAAAAATTATACGATTTTCAAATAGGCTTGAAGTAATCTATCTTAATCTTTTCCCTAACTTTTTTCATGGTTGTTTTTGCAATAGCTCTGGCCTTTTCTGTTCCTTCTTGCAAAAGGTTTTCTATAAATTTTGGATTTTTAGCTAACTCCTCTCGTCTTCCTCTGATTGGCGCAATGATATTTTCTAATATATCAATTAAAAGTTTTTTAACTTCAACGTCTCCCAAACCACCAAGCCTGTACTGAGCCTTTAATTTTTCAACCTCGATTTTATTTAAATCAAAAATATCAAGATAGGTAAAAACAACATTACCCTCGACTTTACCAGGATTGTTTGCGCGAATATGATTTGGGTCAGTATACATCATCATCACTTTTTTTTTGATTTCCTTGAGCGAGTCACTAAGATAAATGGCGTTTCCTAACGATTTACCAGCTTTGTTGTTTCCATCAATTCCAATAAGGCGTGGTGCACGAGAGAGAATCGGCTGTATTTTCCTAAATGTTTCTCCATAAATAGAATTAAATTTTGTTACAATTTCATTAGCTTGTTCTATCACTGGCAGTTGATCTTCTCCAACAGGTACTATGTTGCTGTCGCAAAATAAAATATCAGCGGCTTGACTTACTGGGTAAATTAAAAATCCAGCCGGTACGTTTTCTCCAAATCCCTTTTGTTTCATCTCATCTTTAACGGTTGGGTTTCTTCTAAGTCGAGCTAAAGTTACTAAATTTAGAAAGAGCACAGTCAATTCTGCAATTTCAGGAATTTGAGATTGGATGAAGAATGTAGTTTTTTTTGGAGATAGGCCTACAGCCAAGTTATCAAGAACTACCTCAAAAGCATTTTCTCTAACTTTACTAGGATTTTCAGCATTATCAGTTAGAGCTTGAATATCTGCCACCATGTAAAAACAATGGGCATATTCGTTTTGAAGCTTGACTCTGTTTTGCATTGATCCAACAAAATGGCCAAGATGGAGTTTTCCCGTTGGTCGGTCGCCTGTTAAGACCACATCCTCTTTAAGTTTTTTCATAATAGTTTTGATATATTATTTATTTTTTCACCTGAAGGTTGAATGTCAGATATTAGAATTGGTCTCGTCATGAGCTTGTCGAATGATTTAGACATAGGAATTATTTTTTGATTTCTTGGACGCCTAAATCACGACAAATTTTGCGAGCTAAAAACTTATTAATTTCATTGTGGCGCGGTATCGTGGAGGCTCGATTTGTTAAAGGATTAATGAAAACGCTATGCTTAGCGCCTTCTCGAAGAAAAACACAACCTTCATTAACGAGATGTCTAATTAAATTTTGTCGTTTCATTAACGAGAAATAGTTATAAGTTCTCTAGTCACTTTACTGCCTGTTTTATTACGATTAAGCATACGACTCGTTTCCAAAATCAGAGCGAGTGCTTCCTTAAGATTTTCTTTAACCTCTTTAAGTGTTTTCCCTTGAGTATTAACGCCTGGAATTTCCTCAACCCAGCCAAGATACCA
>JAUXUB010000072.1 GCA_030680955.1 bacterium
CAATTCTCAAATTTGGGCTACGACTTTGTGAAAATTTAACAACGAAAACTCTTGGAAATTCTTCAAAATTTTCACTTCGTCTCGTCTCAAAATTGAAAATCTCGTAACGAAAGTAATTATGCAAAAGGTCTATTGAAAATATTAGTGTAAAATGATTGACCGAAAAAGTACAGAGACTATTAAGTTAATGAGAGAAGGTGGAGCGATTTTAGCTCATGTAATGCATGAGGTGGGAACTAATGCACGAGAGGGCATTTCACTCTTGCAGTTAGATAGACTCGCGAACCATCTTATTATAAGGGCTGGAGCAAAACCAGCTTTTTTAGGCTACCGCCCGGCCGGGGCTACAAAAGCATACCCTGCCACAATATGCGCCTCAATAAATGATGTTATAGTGCATGGCGTTCCCACAAAGTATAAGCTTCAACGCGGAGATCTTTTAAAACTAGATTTTGGTTTGTTTTATAAGGGATGGTGTGTTGATGCGGCTATTACGGTTGGAATAGATCCGATTTCAACTGAAGCTTCAAAACTAATTAAAGTAACAAAAGAAGCATTAGATAAAGGTATTAAAGCAATGTGCGCTGGAAATCGGTTAGGTGATATTGGTTACGCAATTCATAGACATGTTAAGAAAAATGGATTTAATGTAGCGGATGGTCTTACTGGTCATGGCATAGGAAGGAAATTACATGAGGATCCACCGGTATTTAATGTTGGCAAGCGTGGTAAAGGCGATTTATTAGAAACTGGTGTTGTTTTAGCGCTTGAGCCAATGGTAACAGTTGGTACTAGTCTGATTAGACAATTAGCAGATGAAAGTTATGTTACGGCAGACCATAAACTTTCTGCTCATTTTGAGCACACCGTTGCTATAACAAAAGATGGGCCTTTGGTTTTAACACAGCTATGATATAATCAAATCAACTAATAACTAATAATGCACAAATATACTAATCAGAAATTTGCCATTAGTACATTAGTGCGCATTCGCCATTAGATGATTTATGTCAAAACCATATCTATCAATAATAATTCCCGTAACAAATAACAATCGGCTAGACTCTATGTTCGGAGTTATAAATGCGGATTATTTATTGCAGGAAGCCATGTTTGATTATGAGTTGCTATTTGTGATGCCAGAAGATGATGGAGCTATTGAATCAATGCAAAAATTTGCCTCCGCAATTCATAATGTAAAATGCATTAAGGTTAAAGAAAATAATATTGGTGGTTTGCTTCGTGTGGGTTTAGCGGAAGCGAGTGGAGTGCTTCGCGCAATATCATTCAAAAATGATTTTAGATTTTTAGAGCATTTCCCAGATTTTATTCCACTATTTAAGGAAAAAGAAATTGTAATTGGTCCAAAGTGGAATTTAACCACATCGAGATTTGTTCCTCAATTTATATCTAGCTTAATTCATTCTCCATACCAATTTCAAATAATTAACGAAGAATCAATTCCTATTCTTAATTCTAATATGAAAAGTGATGGATGGGAGTTTTTTTCAGAATCACATTGGAGATTTTCACTTGCGAATAAAAATATAGCTTATGTTTGTTCTGTTCCTCATATAATAAGTTATAAGTTATTCGACTTGCATCTTTTCCAAGATGCGGCTACAATTCGTATACATTATTTATACTTAAGAGTTTACAATTTATTATTGTTTTACAATAAAAAGTTGCGAGCACTTATTAGCTCATAATTAAAAAATATTATGCCACAATTTTATTTGACTAAAGAGCGATTAGTAGAGTTACAAGAGGAAGTAAAAAATTTAAAAACTGAAGGGAGAAAGGCGACAGCAGATCGTCTTAAAAAAGCCAAAGACTATGGCGATCTTTCAGAGAATTCTGAATATTCAGAAGCTAAAGAAGAGCAAGATAGGCTTGAGAGAAGAATTTTTGAACTTGAGGAAATGTTAAAAAATGTTTCCATTATCGAAAAACCAGTTGATAAAACTGAAGTTACTGTTGGTGCTACAATTAAGGTAATGAAAGGAGACAAAGAAACACTTTACAACATCGTTGGTTCTAATGAAACAAAGCCAGAAGAAGGAAAAATTTCTAACGAATCTCCTCTTGGAATGGCATTCCTTGGTAAGAAAGTTGGGGATACTGTAAAAATTGGAACTCCTGGAGGTGAAGTTTTGTACAAAATAGTTTCTATAGAGTAATTACTAAACCGATATTTAATATCAATAAAGTAAGTATGGAAACAGTAGAATTCGGAAGATATTATCAGTTAGGTCCAAAAACATATTGGTTTTTGATAATAAAGCGTTTATTTGCGTCACTCATGCTATTGGTATTAGCGCCAGTGTTTTATGGAATAAAAGGAAATGAGTTTTTGTTAAACTATTCTCAATTTTTTGATATAATTGCCATTTTTTTATTAATTGCCAGTTTTTTATTATTCATCGCATCTATAATTATTGCTCTTTTAGAGTATAAAACTTCTCGCGTAATGATGGATGATTCAACTTTCCATATAGTGCGTGGTATATTAAGCAAAGAAGAAGTTTCAATTCCGTACAGAAGAGTACAAAGTGTAGAAATTAGGCAGCCATTAATATTCCGTATTTTTGGATTAGGCAGAGTTGTAATTTCAACTACAACAGATTTTGATCAATCTAATAGTGGAAATAAAGGTGACGATAATGATGAAGTTATAAATACTATGGATTATTCTATCGCGCGTATGTTAGAGAACAAATTAACTAATCGTGCCGAAGTAGAAAGAATAGAGATTCACGATAAATAATCTACTATGTTAGAAGATATAATAAAAGAAAGACAAAAAAAACTTGAATTATTTCACTCAGCGAATGTTGATGTGTATCCCGCGTGTGTTAAGCGGACCATAACTGCTGCGGCTGCGATAACCGATTTTAATAAGCTTCTTAAATTTAAAAAGAAAGTTTTTTTGGTTGGTAGGATTATGGGACTGCGAGATCAAGGTAATCTTATTTTTACGGATATAACAGATGCATCTGGTAAAATTCAAAGCATCTTCAAAAAAGACGCCCTTAAAAATTATACTGTTTTAAAGAAAGGGTTAGATATTGGGGATTTTGTAGAAGTGGGTGGTGTGGCGTTTTTAACTAAGAAAGGTGAGAAAAGTATTGAAGCAAGAGAGGTGCGAATAATTTCAAAATCTGTTTTGCCACTTCCTTCGGAGTGGTATGGAGTAAAAGATGTTGAAACACGTTTGCGAAAGAGATATTTAGATATTTTATTGAATAATGAAGCAAAAGGTATATTTATTAAAAAAGCTAAATTTTGGAATACATTCCGAAGTAATCTAAATGAGGCAGGTTTTTTAGAAGTTGAAACACCGGTACTTGAGAGTATTCCAGGAGGGGCAGAAGCTGAGCCTTTTAAAACGCATCACAACGCATTAAATGAAGATTATTATCTTAGAATATCGCTTGAACTTCCTCTTAAGAAACTTTTAGTTGCGGGTTACGAAAAAGTTTTTGAGATTGGGAGAATCTTTAGAAATGAAGGAATTGATAAAGAGCATCTTCAGGATTATACGCAGCTTGAATTTTATTCTGCTTATGAAGATTATAATGATTTAATGAAATTTGTAGAGAAATTATATAAAGACGTTATAAAAAGTGTTTGTGGTAAATTAAAAATAAAGCACGAGGGCGTTTTAATAAATTGGGGATCTAAATGGCCCAAAGTTTATTATTGCACGGAATTTAAAAAAGTGAATAAAATTGATCCATCTAATACAACTCGAGAAGAGTTAATTAATCGTGCTAATGAATTAAAAATTGATTTTGATAAGCACATAGGAATTGGTCGTCTTATAGATTTGATATTTAAGAAAACTGTGCGACCAAAACTGATTCAGCCATGTTTTTTAATTGATCCGCCAGTTGAAATTGAACCTTTGGCCAAACGTTCAGCACTTAATCCTAAAGTTGTAGAGAGAATGCAGGTTATTGCTTGTGGAACAGAATTAGGGAAAGGATTTTCTGAACTAAATAATCCCGAAGACCAAAGAAAAAGATTTGAAGATCAAATGAAATTACGCGAAGGGGGAGATAAAGAGGCTCAGCGATTAGACGAAGAATATTTAGAAGCGATGGAATATGGAATGCCCCCAGCTTCTGGTTTTGGAGTATCTGAAAGACTTTTTGCGGTAATTATGGACATATCTGTACGCGAAGCCGTTATCTTTCCTTTAATGCGTGCAAAAAATGATTCAGTAGAATAATCTCTTTTACCTGGTTGACATTTTCAAATAGTTTGTTAGTATATATCAACGGTCCAAAGAACATAGGCAGTGGAATTATTCACGGAAGTCCTATCGAGGATTAAAAACTTTTTGTATAAGGTTTTTCATTTCTTTGCGGCCTAAAAGGTCGTTTTTTAATCTTATCACGAATAAACAAATAGCGAATTTCAATTCGTAAATTCGAATAGATTTGAGATTCGTTGATGATATTATGTTAACAAAACAACAAAAGATTGAAAAAGTTGATGCTGGCGTAAAAGACGTTAAGTTGTCAAAAATAATTTTATTTGGCGATTTTAGTAGAGTAAAAGTTTCTGAGCTAAGCGTCTTGCGAAGTGAATTACGTAAGATTGGTGCTAAATTTCAAGTTATTAAAAAGCGATTACTTCGTATCATATTTGAAAAGTCTGGAATAGACTTTAATCCAGAACAATTTGACTCTCAAGTTGGCACAGTTTTTTCTGATAAAGAAATCCATGAAGCGGCACAAATTATGTTTAAATTTGCCAAAGGAACTGTTGGTGGTGACAAAAAGGAGCGCTTTCAGATATTAGGAGGACTAAACGTTGCCGAGAAGAAATTTCTAGATGCAGTATTTGTAAAAGCTGTAGGAGCTCTGCCTTCTCGAGAAGTTCTTCTTGGACAACTTTTAGGAACAATTATTGGACCTGCAAGGGCGTTACTCTACGTGTTAAGTGAAAAGTCGAAAAAATAAATATAAAACGAATTATACGAATTTTATTACGAATAATACGAATTAGTTTTCTATTCGTTGCATTCGTCAGCATATTTGTAACATTCGCATTATTGTAAAATTTTATGGAAAAATATCAAAATCTTATAACAGAATTAGAAAAATTGAATGTAGTAGAAGTTGCAGAGCTTGTAAAAGCTTTGGAAGAAAAATGGGGGATTCAGGCGGCCGCTCCAGCTGCAGCAGGAGCAGGTGCGGGAGTTGTAGTAGAAGAGAAAGATGAATTTTCAGTTGTCTTAAAATCTAGTGGAGCCAGCAAGATAAATGTTATTAAGGCAGTACGTGAGGCTACAGCATTAGGTCTTAAAGAAGCAAAAGACTTAGTTGACGCGGCTCCTAAAGCAATAAAAACTGGTCTTAAGAAAGCTGATGCTGAAGAGCTTAAAGCAAAATTGGAAGCAGCTGGTGGAGTTGCAGAATTGGCATAAGAGTAAGGTTATAGTTTATAGTTAGACAAATAAAAACTGCGTTGAAAAATACGCAGTTTTTGTTTATAGTAACAATCATGCGCGCATAGCGGAGGGGTAGAGCGTTCGATTTTCACCCCGTTACAAATAAACACGCGCCTTTAGCTCAATGGTAGAGCGCTCCGTTCACATCGGAGAGGTCGTAAGTTCGATCCTTACAAGGCGCACAAATCAATTTGTAACCGGGCAGGCATTCGAAAGGTCCCTGGTTCGAGACCAGGTGCGCGCACAGTTTACCTTATTGCTGCGAGGAATTTTTTTTGTCTCGAAACCAGGATACTATAAATAAAATAAAGCCTAATATTATCAGCGGATATCCGAATAACATAATGCCATATCCCGCACCCAGTTGATCATTTGTTATGAGTGAATATAATGGACTGAAGAAAAATATTGTTATCAATAACCCAAGTGAAAAAAGTATAATCGAGGTTTTCTTCATAAATAGAAATTAATTAACTTAAGAACACTAAAAACGACCTTTTATGATAAGTGCATTTACTATAGCATAAAATAGCAATCTGTTGTAATATGCATACGCGGGGAAGTGTAACGGTTGCACGTCGGGCTCATAATCCGAAGGCAGGAGGTCCAATTCCTCCCCCCGCAACAAATGGTTCCAACATGTTTAATTCTCCTTAATTAAATATGGTAAATGGCGTGGTAGGTTATGTTATAATGACATCATCATGGCTGAAGGATTCAAACCTGAAATAGTGCCTACTCCATACCCAACAGAAGGTAAGCTTTTGGTTGATGGAATGCTGGAAGAGCTCGGTGTGTCAATAGAAGAATTTTCAAAACTACCTCGACCTGAGAAAAAAGAAATAATGGATCAAGTTAGGGAGTCTCTTCGACAACCAGAGGTTGTAGAAATTTTAAAAACTAGACAAGAAAAGGGATTATCAGCAGAAACTGCACAGAGAGTTAGAGATGTTATTGGTCTTGAAAAATGGAATCATCTTAGCGAAATGGTCTCCTACGTGAAGACGCTTCTCGGAGAGAAAACTGCGCCAGAGCGTTCGGAAATATTTTCCAAACACTTAGCTTTTGGTGTTGATGCAAACGAAATTAAGCATACTCTCACCCGAATTCATGATGTAATGCCAGCTCGGCTTGATACTGACATTAAACACCAATCAAGTCTTTTTTATCGTGCGGTTGTTGAAGTCGCTACTAACGCTCTCGATGCCTCAATAAAACACCGAAGCCCAATCGGTCGCTTTGGTGTCGGTTTTTATCAAATACTGAATCACCTCAAGGATAAAAAAGATCGAGTAATTGTTAGAACCAAATCGGCAGACGATAAGATTGGGGTAAGGATTGAATTTAAAAGCAAAAACGGGAATATTGATTTTAAGATTACGGAAGATTCGTCGATTGCCGATCATGGAACAGTGGTTGAGTTGGACTCAAAAGAGTTTGTTGCAGAAAAGGCAGAAGATATTATTAAGGAATATTTTTCTCATACTCAGGATGCAGAATTGACAATTAATGGCGAACAAATGAAGCGGTGGCATCCTAATAGAGGAGCTCCAACACCAAAGGACCTTCCAGTAATAGATGTAAAAGTTGAGGACGGAAAATGCATAATTACTGACACCGGAATTGGGATGAATCCCCGAGTTATATTTGAGAAGCTTCTTGTCCCAAAATTGAGCGAGAAGCCACCGGTATATGAATTAAAAGAAAAAGGTAAGGTGGCACCTAAAATTTACTATGAGAAGGGACAGCAAGAAGGAGAACACAAGAGCGAGATAATTATTCAGGTAGGTGGTATTGTCATAGAAAAGATGGATGCTAGAGGCACATCAATCGTCAACACCCTAGTTGTTGACTTGCCGCCTTCAACCATTCTTGGAGAACAAAGAGATCAAATAGAGGTAAACGAAGACACTGTTGATGCTTTTAAGAATGCAGTGGAGCAGGCCATGGCCTTACCAAGGCCAGATTGTTTTGAAGTTATAAATAGTCTTGGAGCCGCATGTAGAAAATTCCAAAATCGATCTAAGTTGTATAAGAAAGACGACAACATGTTTGTTTATTTGCAAGATCGAGTTCGTGAAAATTTTCCGGAGGTTAATTTCTTACCAAACAAACGAGAATATTTTGAGCTTGATCTTAATAGTGACAAAGTTGCTTTTCTTGATACCGAAATCTATCAATCACCGGTTAACCTTGTGCATGGTTTGAAAAGAGTGCCGCAATGGTCGAGCCAAGAAAACACGCCTTTATTTGAAGCAAAATTCAAAAAAGGTAGTACGTTAGGCATTGTGACAACAGAGAACTTTTTAATTATTGACGAAAATGCACACGCAGGGGAAAATCCTGCGGTAGTAAACAAAGCTATTGAACTTGCGGCCGGTTGGGGAAAGGGTAAGATTTCAGATCTGTCGTTGCAGGAACCAGCAGAAATAGAACGTGAAATTAAATCATTTGATAAACTTGAAGATCTCGTTTCGGAGCAATGGGAAAGCCTTTCTTTCAATTCTAAGGATATTGCTCTGCGACAAGCTCGTTTGTACGAAAAGAAGAATCCAAAACTGACTGAGGCTTTTACAAAAAAAGTACTGAGTAAACTTTACACTGGTAGTGTATCAGAAGCGTGGGATATTTTGCATTGGTATGTAAATGGAGATACGAGAGATATTGATACTCAACTTGCAGAAATTAACCAGCTATCAAACAACATTGACGCTCTCTTAAGTAACCCAAAACTTGCTGAAATTTTGCGAACAAACAGAGTTCCAATCTTATCAATGTTTGAGGCGTATGGGGCCGATATTCCTCAACATATACGAGACAGCAAGGGCTACTCTAAAAAATCTATTACTGTTGAGGGTAAGGATTATGTTTGTTCAAAAACATGGAATAAAAATGGTGACCATGAAAAATTTATCACGGAAGAAGGAAGTTTTGTTGATATAGGTGGACCCGGGGATATCATTTTTCGAGATGCTCAATTTACTGTCCACAAAGACAAAATAGTAAATACTCAAACAGGTGAAGTTGTTATTTTAGATACACCTTTTGAAACTACCTGGGGAACAATAAAAATAAGAGAAAGAACTGGAGCGAGAGAATTGGAATTTTATAAATCTGCAAAAATTAACGAGCAATTAAATGATCACAGTGAGAATAGTAAAAAAAGAAACTGGGATATTTCTTACAAGAAAGGTGGCAGTGGCCGTAATGAGTCAACTATCTTAATTGATGGCAAGGCGTTTTCCGGCTTGGATAGTTTTAAAGAAAAGGCAAATCTAGAAAAAGGGGCAGAACTTAAAGATGTATTAAAAACAGAATCTGGCGACCCTCTTTTTGTGTTTAATAATTTATTATCGAATGGAAACTCTTACAAGATGGACGATAAGTATTCCCATCAATCAGAGGGAACAAAGGAATTGTTTTATATTGTAGATAAAGACGGAAAGGTGGTGTGGAAATTTGAACCTGAAACGTGGCAAGACAAAATTTATGTTCATGAAAAATACAGTTATTACAATAGAGAAAATAGGGGTGGACCGAGTGAGGGCGATTTGGTATTTATAGAGCAAACAAGAGCACTTTCCTCACAATGCGTACCAATTGAATATGACAGACCAATTTCTGAAAATGATCCGGTAGTAAAAATTGTTAAATACTATTTTATAAATTCTGCACGATTTAGGGAAATAGTCGCCTACGTAAATGCAAAGGGAGATACTGTGCGTCTTTCGGAAACCACAGAAGTTAACCCGATGACTTTGGATACAAAATATGCCGCAGAAAGTAGTTGTCCATGCTGTGGTATCCAATGCGAATTTGAAAAAACAAGATATAACCCAGTAGTTGAAGGCACTCTAGAGTCACCAATGACATCCTTCGTAAATCTTCCAGTAGAAATTATAGGAGAATTTAAATATAATCTAGAGGAAGGACGCTGGTTGGCACTTGCTAGAGGAAAGGAAGGAAGAAATGATGGCGAGCTTTATATGGCCGTGTTTGATAAAGACGGCAATTATGTTGACGCAGAAAAAATTGAACAAGCCCCTCAAATAATTCACAACGAGTTTGATTTTAGAAATCAAGAGAAGCACTTACGCCATAGATTACCAGACAGACTAAGGGATATAGATACAAAAAATAAAGACAAATCCCACTGGAATTATGAAAGTGAAATAAGAAAATTTATAACTTTAGGAGATAGAATCTATTTAAATCGTAGAATAGCAGATTCTTATAGCTCGGAGTACAAACCAGCTTTGCAAGAATCCGACAATCTTGAAAGAAAAATCTTGGATACCAGCAAGGGGGAATTAACGCCAGAACATTCGGAAGTACTAAAAAACTTTTTACTGAAGTATCCAATACCAGACAAAGAAAAGCTTGAGAGAGTCGCTTACCGAGTTTTAGAATATCGGCACGTAGCACCAAACGATTTTGAGTTTTTGTTGCCCGCTCTCTATGAGGTAGATTATATCCCGCCAGATTTTCTGTCACTTGAAATGATCCAATTATTGAGGCAGGTTTCTTATCTCGACTCTGAGAGATTTGTAAAACTATTTCAAATCATAAAGGAATCAATCCCAGATGATGAAGTTGAAAAATATGCTGTCGCCAACAAAATCATTAAATTCTACGCCGAAAAGTTCCAGAGCGAGTCTCTCGAAGATTCTAACAGACTCATCTCGTCACTATCGCAAATAAAAGAATATAGTAACACCATGAGGTGCGACGGCTTTACCTTGATAAAACATAAGGTATCAGTCCCACCGTCTGAAGTGCCCCGTTCCTTGCGGCCATTCATTACATTTGTACAACGAGAAGAAGACGAACTTGCGTATAAAAACATTGAAACCATAAAGGTACCAGAAAGCACGCCTCAAACTATAAGACTATCGGAGATTATTCAATGGAAGAGGTTAAGAGAAACAGGTGCAAGAAATTTTGAAGGAAGTGTCGAGGAATTAGGCGAAACTGTTCGGAAGATAGTTGAGGGAAAAGCAAGAGAACATATTGTGCGAGAAATAACGCATGCTGTCCACTTCCAGGCGCTTAACTCCACAGACCTTTATGTTAGAGAACTAATCCAAAACGCTGTCGATGTCATGCAATCAACAGCTATGGATAAAGAGAAACGTAACATAGAAATTACGGCATCTGCTAATGACAACAAAGAATTGGTCACATCATTCCAAGACCCTGTTGGTATGGATATTCATACGATTCTAAATTATTTCCTTGTACCGGGCGAGTCGACCAAAATGGACCGCAGTAAAGACTTTGTCGGATTTTATGGCCAAGGTGTTTACACTCTGTTCAAAAATTTTAAGGAAGTAAATATAAAAACCAGCACTGGAGACGGCACGGTATGGTATCTCACAATCAAACCGATCGTCGAGCATGAGATGGTAAGTGACGTATCAATAGATTTTCGATCAATGCCTGAAGATTTTAAAGGGACCGTTATCAGTAAAACTCAAGCCGCTGAAAATCCTTATATCGAGGCCGCCTATGTCAAAGATGCAGTCATGACTCTCACGAGCGCACTAAGTGATGATCGTGCTTCTATTATGTATCAAGGAGAAAAGGTTAACTCAGAATATAAAGTTCTTTCAGAAAAAACAATCCACGATCTCGGTAAGGTTACTGTATTCAAAAACCCAAACAATATAGTGACCCAATATGGTTTGTATGTTAAGGATATCGGCTCTGAATATTCAGGATTGATTCCGGGCTTTATGAATGAAAGTTTGCGGAAATGGGGTGGGGTTGCTATTGATCTGCCGAAAGGAGTTGAACTAACCCGGTCACGACAGGATATTGCAAATAAAGATAAGGTTCAGGAAGTTTTAAATCCAGAGATTCAAAATAGCCTAGTTGGTGCTTACTTTGATAGTTTCAAAGAAAAAATGGAATCCGGAGAGGCCAGATTCCCTTTTGAAGATTTGCCATACGATTATTTCTCTGAGGGAGAGCATTATGACTTGCCTTATGGATATCAAGAAGATGCAGATGCACTATTAAAGGGCGAGCCACTGAAACATGTTGATGAATATGTGGATAGGAACAACGCTCTAAAATTTATGTCCCTTTTACCTTTCTTTAAGGTAAAAGATCAACCCGTAAGTTTAGACATTATACGTCGAGCGTTTATATCAAAAAATAAAGAGTTTCCTTTTGATCAAGCGGATTGGAGGGATGATCTGCCGGGAAGATTAGTGGAACTCATGCAAAAACAAGATGAAGAGCGTAACGTGCGCCAAGAGCAACAAGAACAGGCACGAAAAGATGCTATAGGAGACACAACTTTAGATGGCGTTTTTGAACAAGCGCAAGGTGAACTAAAAGAATGGATGACTACAAATAAGAGTAGACTTGAACTTGTTGATAGGATAACTAAGGAGTTTATGGATACTGTCAATAAATCCTATAATATAAATTCTGAAGGACTTTTCTATTACAGCAGGACAGGAGAAATCGCACACGCAAGCAGAGGTACTAATTTGTCGTGGAATTTAGATTATATGAAAGGTGACAATTGGCGCAGTGCCATAAAAGAAGTCGAAACTTTTATAGGAGAAAAGGGAGGAAAAATTGATGATTTAATTGGCACTCTCGCAATTTTGGCACATGAATACGGACACATAATTGAAGACTTTTGGGCATGGACACATGATTCTAGACACGAAAAAGAACAAGCTAGAATTTTGATTCAGTTTTTAATTCAAAATGGACCTCAAAGCATAATAGAAGCTCTTAAAACTGCTAGCGTTTAAATAATAAAATAAGCCACCATAGGTCTTTGCAGGCATGGTGGCTTATTGAATGATGAGATTGCTATATTCGGTATTGTAAGCTCTCAAGTGCATCGACCAATCATTCCAATTTGAAATCGGGGTGACCATCGATTGGTCGGAGTTTTTTGCTGAGATCGCTAACAATAGTGATCAGTTTTGCAACGGCTTCAGTTATCGGGATAGTCGAGACATTCATGGGCAACGCTGGCTTTTTCTCACGACGTTGCATACCAAAAAGGTAAGCGTAGGATTTCTCCTTATTGAAACCCTTCTCGACTTTTCTGACGTCATCGAAGACGATGAGATCGGCTTCGTCTGGTGATGCAACGAATTGGACTGCATCACTACTGAAAACCTGCTGGATGGCACGGCTGACGATATCAACGCTCAGATTGAGGTTCACTCGGATTGGACGGGTATAGCTTTCTGTATCCATGCGACTGTCTCCTTTCTCTTCCGTTTGGTCTCCTATTCCGTTATCTGAGTTAAACACTAAATTGGGAAAGGGCCTCACTAATCTTTGTAGATTTTATCATATTATTCTATTTATGTAAAGGATCGGGCTGGTTGGATATTAACTTCTTCGGTGTGGTTGGATCTATTGTTGGTAAAATTGGAGCTTGGTATGCCGACAAAAGAACAAGGTGAGTAAACTGTTGTCTTACGCTACCTCCTTCAAAGCTCTTCTCGCTTGTTTTCTTATTTATCTTCCGATAGCTTAAAACAATAGTGAGTAGTGGGGTAGGGTAGCCTGTATTTACCAACTCCTCACCGCAGAAAATGTTGAATTATTAGTAATCCCCATTAAACAGGTTCTGATGTCTTCAAGCCCCCGCAACAAGGAGCGAAGGCGACGCAGTGCCCAGCGACAGCCGTCGGCGGGTACAAAAACAAAAAAGTAGCCTTTCATAAGGCTACTTTTGATTTTTGACACATTTATTTTTGATTATTCGCAAGTGCTTTTTCGGGTTGGTTGCCCACCTGTTGCCCAAAATATTCAGTTATTTGCTTTTGAGGTTCAAGTAAGGCGACAGCATCTTTCAAGGTTGAGGGGGAAAGATGCGCATAACGCATGGTAATTTGTATCTGCGAATGTCCCATTAACTGTTGTATTGCTTGAATAGGGACTCCTCTCATAGCAAGATGCGAGGCAAATGTATGCCGGAGGGTATGACATGTAATTTCTCTGTTGATGCCAGATGCTACGCAGGCTTTACGTATTTCCCCATTAAGCCGCTTTGTATAGAATCTTCTATTGTGGTTAGTATTATCTACAAAAACAGCTTCTGACACTCGTTTCTTTTCTTTTAGCATATAGAACAGTTCATCAGTAAGAGGAATATGCCGCATTTTGCTATTTTTGGGCGTATCCATTTTGTTGTTTATTTCGCACCAAGTATGCCTTACGGTAAGTGTTTTGTTGGGCCAATTAATATCAGACCAGTTTAATGCTTTCAGTTCACCTATGCGAAGACCGGTTTTAAGTGCGGTAAGAATAAGTTCACGCCATAAGCCATTAGAATGCATGAGTATCAAGTCGCTCTCTTCAAAAGTTAAAAAATTTTCTTTAGGCGGAGGCAATCTTAACTTCTTTATTTTCGGAATTTTAAGTATGTCAAATAATTCTTGAGCTGTATGAAGACAAACGCTTAAAATTGCGAGTTGGTTATTTATTGATTTATTTGCAAGTCCCGCACCAGCCTTCTTTGCTTTATAGTCTTCTACGTGTTGCGTAGTAATTTTATCAATCTGCATTTCACCAAAAAATGGAAGAAGATCTTTTCGTAGGGTATACCACTTCCGACTTATCTCTGAAAACTTATTATTGTTTTTTACGTACGTTTCATACCACGTCCAAGCAAAGTCTTTAAACTTTTGCTCACGCTCCTTTTGTTTCGCATCTAATTCTGTGAACTCTATTGGTATTCCACGTGCTAATTTTTGCCTAAGCACTGCCTGATATGCCTCTGCGCCAGATTTAGAATTTTCAGGGCTCTTAATTCGATATCTTTGACGATTATGTCTAATATCGATCCACCATGATTTTTTAATTTTTCTTATTGCCATATTATTTTAAGCCAATTGGTTCAATCCGATTTTGTTCTAAGTATGATAAAACATCTTGAGTATTAAAACGAAGGCTCCCCATTACTTTATGAAAGGGGATTTGTCTTTTATCCACCAAACGATAAACTCCTGCTTTGGAGATTCTTAATATGTTCGCTAAATCATTTGGTGTTAATAATTCAATTTTTGGATTATAACTAATTGGCATTGAATTTTGAAATGAGTATTGCAGGTATGATTCGACATCATTAGACTGCATTCTTATATATTTGTTACTTTCAAACTAAAAAGAGGCAATAAAATGGATTTTTGCTATGTAAAATCCTCTCGTTGCCTCTTTTCGTGGTCCGACCAAAATATACAATTAAGACACTTTTACATAGCATATATATAGTTTACTCCGGTACCAAAGGATTCGCAGCTTTTATGCGAATTTATCCACAAGGGCTGGATATTGGGCTGTTTTCTTGCAATCGTCACTTTGGTACATAGGGCAACCAAAGAATAACTGTCCGTCAGATTTGCGACTGCGAAGCAACATTTTCACATCATGAATTAAACAATTGGGAATAGTGCTGATTTCTTTGTTATTATTCTGGTCTGTATTTTCGCCATTATCCCTTGGTGGCAACTCATCATTTCTTCCCTCTAACTGTCTTTGTAGGTCTTCGAATAGCGCTACGGCAGAAGAAACGTCTCGCTCTTTGATGTTTATAAGCATCGATGAGCGGATGATTGTGCCGCTTGAATCTCGGTCTGTGGAAAAGTTTATATGAATCTTGTCATGAAATGGATTTATCATTTTTGTTAGTTTTTAATTAATTTAATAAAAAGCCGGTCATTTTCGATAATGCCGGTCACGTTAGGACTAAATCTCACATCTGTATTTTAAAAGCTCTCATCGTTTTCTATTTCGCCGTGCTCTAGTTGCCATATGGCTTTCTCGATATGTTCGATCTCTTCTTTTTGAGAATCGATATAACTCTCAATGGCACGTCTGATTTGAGCTGCGATAGAGCCACAACCAGCGTGCTCACGCAAATGCCAGAGACTTGTCACCTGTTTTGGTGGAATCTTTAAAGTGTACATAAGAATGAATTTTATTAATATTAATAATTATCGACCATTAAAGAAGTGGACTTAGTATTCTGACGGAAGCATAGCGGTGTAACCGAATTCGCCATTGTCGGCAACAAAATAATCGTTGCCATTGATGACAACTTTATAGAACCAATCTTCCTTTTCTTTCGCCATGGCATTGAATGCAATCTCAATCTTCTCTCGTAACTCTGATGGCTCTGCGATTAAGCCTTGCGTCCAAACACCAATAAATTTTGGGCTCATATGTTTATGTGACGTTAATTACACCTGCGACTAGTGGTGTTGAATTATTTATTCAAAAATCGAAGTTGTGTGTCTTTAAGGATATGAGGGTAGGCGTGTTTTCGGTTTTGAAGGTAAAACGTGAAAGGGGGTAGTATAGGGAACTTAAAGACGGTTTTTCTACTTTTCGGAGTCGGTTCCTTTTGCGTTTCAGATTTTGATTGTTAAAATTTTTTTTTAATTTTTTTGCAGTTTTTGCCTTTCTATAAGGTTTTTTTGCTGTGGATAAACCCTTATTGCATTTAATAAAATGTATAAAAAGGCACTTTTGCTCTCTAAAACATAGATAAAATGGGTATTATTTTATGTTTAGATATTTTTAATATTAAGAGTCAGATATTAAAGAATTACGAACATCTTTAAAATAACCCAGCTTTTATGCCTGTTTTTTCGCAATAATGGTAATCAACTATTTTATGGCAGATTCCTAGGTACACATCTATACTAAATTTAGGAGTTCAAATTATTCGATATTTTAGCTCCTACCTTCAACTAACATGGGATAAGCGGCCGAAGATAATAAAACTTGGTACGTTGCAGAGGCATTAATGCCAATGCGGGAATACTGGCAAGGTGTGGAGGCTTTTGCTCTACGGTCCTATCCGCTTGCTGGTCGCCATTAAACAGGACCCCCTCTGATGTGCCGGACATAATTCCGGCCCGGGGAAACTAGTGCGTGATATCCAGATCGTGCCCTAATTTCCCCGCCATCAGTTGGCAAACTCAAGGGAACCTAACGCACCAGCGTGGCCGACCCCTTCCGTAGAACAGACGCCCCTATCCAAAGCATTAGACTCGTAAGAGCAGTGGAGGCCTGGGAAACGCATAACATCGCTGGAGGATCTGCCCGGTAGCAATACCAGAAGGGTTACAGGTCTGAGATGCCATAGGCGACATAAAAAAATGGCTTTTCCCTCCCATTTGGCCGGGCAAAAATTGGTTGTGTTAGCGAGATTAGCAGATTAAATATAAAAAAAGAGAAGTTTATATAGACATAACTAGATATTAATAATTTTATTATTGCTACATACAAATTAAATAGATTTAAAAAACTAAATTCCGTATATTATTAAAACTACAATTTATGAATCAAGAAACAAAAAGTAGGCTTAAGTCGATACCAATAACTACCTGCTCTGATTGCCGTAGTAGAATCAGTTACACTAATCCAATGTCGGTTTGCGAATCATGTAAAAAGAAATATTGCTTTGATCATATATCTTCTGCACAGATCAATGATGGGATGGCGCAAAAAGAAGAAGGCAGATCAATTTGTGACTCATGCATTAAAGAGCATGGTTATAGAACGCTGTGATCGATTTCTTGCTGTTACCCTACTGGCAAGGAACGATTTAAATAGGAAAAAGGTATATCTATGCCATCTGCGTCTAAAATCACAAAAAACACAGTAGGCTATCGCTATTATTAACTTATGGAAAACAACAAATATCTAGTTGAGGACTGTTTCGCCCTGACGCCTCGAGATGTTGGATGGAGATATGACCGCATTAGGAAGTTGGGAATTAACCAGCTTGAGGGGCGCAACGACATTACGTATTGGTTTGATGATATGGATGCGCCAACATGCCTTTTCGTGAGTGTGGGTGGCCACGATCCGCAGGAGTTTAAATGGGAGCCAGTTGAGCTTACGTTTGGTGAGTCAGCATATTTTTATTGTAAATGTGGTTATAAAGCAAGGAAGTTATTCCTCGTTCCTAATGGTTTTGAATTCAAATGTCGGATATGCCAAAAGCTAAAATATCGTCTTTCGAGTATGAATCCTAATTCTGTAGCTGGCCGTGCTATACATACTTTCGATAGAATGACTAAGCTAATTGAAGTAAGAGAAAATATGGCAAGAATATTTTACAAAGGTAAATATACAAAGAGATTTAATCGCTTTCTGGAACACTGCAAGGTCCTAGGTTTTAATGATGTAGTTGATGATGCACAAAGCTTAAATGAAGTAATTCAATCTCAGAAGATTTTTACGAAGCCAGTACATTAATGCTAATTTCCATAAAACATCGTAAGTATCGTAATATGTGATCGCTTCGGTTGCATTATCTCTGCTTGCAGAGATTACATAAGATAAATATATGCAGGTTTATGAAATCTTGTAAATTAATTAGATAGACAATATTTACGATATTTCAGTTTAAATAATAACATTTAAATTTTGTGCTATAATTAATAATATGAAAATCGGTAAATTCCTCCCTCAATTGCAATCCCTTCGGGGATATTTTTGTTTAATAATACCATGTGTAGCGGCGACTTCAACTGCACTTTGGTAGTTCAATGATTTTCGATACTTGTGATTTAGAAAAGCAATAGTATCTTGTAGC
>JAUXUB010000073.1 GCA_030680955.1 bacterium
GCTACAAGATACTATTGCTTTTCTAAATCACAAGTATCGAAAATCATTGAACTACCAAAGTGCAGTTGAAGTCGCCGCTACACATGGTATTATTAAACAAAAATATCCCCGAAGGGATTGCAATTGAGGGAGGAATTTACCATGATCTACTGTTTGTCATTATAGCATGTATTTTACTATTTGTCAACCGGATAGTAGAAATGCGAGTTTTTCATAACGAGCATATGGGAGAATGATAAAATTCAATTTGTGGCAATAACTTAATCAACAAATTGATATTTTTATAAAAAATCTCGCTAGCATTTTCACTACCCGGTCAAATTCCAGTTTTTTTACTATAAACTATTCCCCTACAAACTATTAACTTTTTTGTGCTCCCTATATATTCCCCACACCCACCAAACTGCAAATATTATTGCTATAGCTGCAATAGCGTAATCTGCTTGCCTTAAATACAAACCAATTGTTTCCCAATTCTCTCCTAATTTATAGCCAATTAATGCCAGGAGCCACGACCAAATAAAAGAACCGACAAACGTGAAAATTGCAAAATTTAAAACTGGAACTTTAAACATTCCGGCCGGATAGGAAATGAAAGTGCGTATTACTGGCACAAAGCGAGCAATAAATGCTGACAAGTTTCCATACTTTTTGAAAAAATTTTCAGCAGTTGCAATATGTGATTCATGTACTAAATAAATCTTTGATAAAAAAAGGAGCGGTTTTAAACCATAGTAACGCGCGAGGTAATAGGAAACTAAAGAACCAGCTAAGTTACCAAAGGCGCCGATAAAAACCACTAACCAAAAGTTAAAACTTCCTTGCACAACTAAAAACCCAGCAAAAGGCATTATTACTTCAGATGGAATTGGAATATTGGCAGATTCCAATGCCATCAAGATAAAAACACCAAAATAACCTAAAGTCTCTATGGTGTTTAGTGCGAAAAGAGAAATTGTTTCAATAACTTGATGAAGCACCTAATAAGTATCAAGTATTAAGCATCAAGTATCAAGGGCAAAACAAAAATCACTCATTTGTGTGAGTGATTTTTGTTTTGTTAGCTTGAACTTGCAGTTGATGTTGCCGTTTTATTGCTACCGATTGCTTTCTTATATTCATCCTTAGCTTTCTTTAGGGCTGCTTGGAAATCTTTTTGTGCTTTTTCAAATGCAGCTTTTCGTGTATCCAACAGTGGCTTCAAGGCATCTAAGCGCTTTTCTATCGCCTTTCTATCTACTTCAAATTTTTCGCGTGCAGTTTTAAGTGCTGCACGAAAATTCTCGCGTACTGTTTTTGGATTTACTTTCGCAGTACAATCGGCTTTTGCCTTGTCTTGTGCAGCTTTTACGGATGCTTCTAGAGCATCGAAAGCTTTTTTAATGGCATCTTTTCTTGTTGCTCGCTCCCTATCAACACCGTCTCTAAAAGTTTTAACGGCATTATCTATTGCTGCTCGACGCGTGCTAATCGCCAAGCTTACAGCCTCTCGATACTTCAAAAGAGCTAATCTCTGGGTGCTCGATGCCGCTTTTTCTTCAAGTTTCTTTAGATTGTCGGCAAAGCGTTGATCTTGTTCTGTTCTTTGATTTGCTCGCTTTGAATCTAAATCGGCGCGTTTGCTATCAAATTCAGATTTCTGCTCATCTCGCTTTGCCTGTAACTTTGCTGCGCGATCTGTTATTTCTCCCGTAACTTTTCCTAATTGTTCAACGGCGCGTGTACAAAAATTTTCTCCGACTGCTCCACCCTTTTCCGTAGAAGTTGACGTTGCAACTTTCGCAAAAGAAAATGTCGTAGGCAAAACTAATCCTATAAGTACAGCTGTATTTATAACTCTAAAAGTTATGTTTTTATAATGTAGTTTCGTCATAAGCTTTACCTAAATTTTCCAATGCTGCGCTGTCTGAACTTAGCTGACCCACGCTATTTGATTCATTAAGTAATGTTGCCTCATCAACCGAATTCTTTAGTAATGCCATTTCTACTTCATCAATAGAAGAAACTGGAGCAATAGTTGTAATGGGTGCAACAGAAGCCGTCACGACTTCTTGTTTTACCTGTGGGAGAACTTCCGGTGTGCTTGGCCATAAAAATAAGACTACGGACAATACAATCGCTACTCCAGCTATAGACAAAATTATTTTCCAGCCATTATTTGTTTCAGTATTCATTGGATAATAGATCTTATTTAAATTAATTAAACGACCTTTTTTGTTCTTATTCATTATATAGTAAATGTCATTAAAGCAAAAAAATCAACTACTCTACTTACTGCTATATACGACGTTTAAATACAGCTACTCTTAAAACCGATATTTTCTAAAATGCCGATAAATTAGTAAATCTCATAGAATAGCTGGAACCAATAATTATCATTTTTTAGATTTTTTTGCGAAATGGTAGTAAAGAATTTGTATAAAGGTTGTAGCTTCAAAACGGTGACCTGCATAGGAATATCTACCGGCCTTTTCATAAAAATCATCTAAGTCAATATCTCGTTCACGTGCTAATTGTTCAAACTCTAAGACAAGTTGTTCAGCAGTAATCTTTCCATCTTTTATAGGCTCAAGTATATTTGCGCCATCATTTTGCAGAATGAGCTCTCTTAGCTCTTTTTCGTGTCTATTCGCTATTTCTTTCGTTAATTCAATTCCCAGTATGGTGTTATCTTCCTCTCGTTCTTGATCAATTCGATTTTCTTCTTTTGACATAAGTAAATATAAATGAATTATTGTGGACTTCGTTAGCGTGAACTGGAACTAAATACTTGCCGCGTTGATGGCTTTCCAGAAGCTACAACGCGATATGTAAGTTATATCTATCTGCGACTGCTTTTTCGATTGCAGTTTTTACCCTCTCATCATCGCGTAATCCACTCTGTTTTTTGTTAACTATTTCAATTCTGTTTCCTCTATCAAAAATGCTCCAGTCCTTCCCTAATTCTGACTCAAGATATTCACTAATTTCCGATGGTAAAAATTCATCCGAATCGGGAACAAATGTATATTCCCATTCGTGCCCAGGCAGCCCAAACGAAAGTTCAGCTCGTATTTTCCTTTTCTCTGGTTTTAGCAGTAAATTTTCCATAATAGTTCTAATAAACACAGATGTGGTGGTCTCATCGGGAATCAAACGTCGCTTTGCTCCCACGAAACCCTCCTCCTACGCTAAAGCTTCGGCGGACAAGACGGTTTCGTGAGCTTCCTCCACGGGGAAACCTAACTTTTCCCCGACCCCCTTTCGTGTTCGAACCCCGATGAAAAATATAAAATATAGATTATATATTTAAATTTTTGTGGTCCCATCGGGATTCGAACCCGAGTTTCACGGATGAGAACCGTGCGTCCTAGGCCAGACTAGACGATGGGACCATAAAAGCAATATAAAAAATTAAATATCAAAAATCAAAATATTTAAAAAAACGTGGCCTGGTTTAAATATGTTATACCATCCTCAATTAACCACTTCCTATAAGACTTTTGTCATTGCGAGGGCGAAGCCCGCGGCAATCCAGGAAATAATGGGATAAATCTGGATTGCTTCGTCGTTCCTCCTCGCAAAGACGAGATTAAAAGAGTAATGATTAATTGGGGATGGTATTAATTTGTGCCACATTTTTTAAATTTAATTCTTAATATTAAGTTCGTCAGGCATTCGTATCTCTTCTACAATTTTATCAAGTTCCATAGAGCGAGATGCCTTTACTAATACTAAGTCACCTTTTCGCATAATATCTTGCACTGCAATTCTCGCATCGTCTGCAGTTTCAAATTCTTTTATATATTTTCTCTGCATCTTAGCTTTTTTAGCACCTTCGGCAATAAACTTTGCTCTTGAACCCACTGTTATAAGTAAGTCTGCTGACTTTGCCACAAGACGTCCAATCTCTTCGTGCGCCTCAAGTGTATATTCGCCTATTTCTAGCATATCACCAAGCACTGCAATTTTTCGTTTCGCCTTAAGTGATTTTAGAGTATCAAGTCCCGCATGCATAGACATTGGCGAGGCATTATAAGAATCGTCAATTATTAAAGTATCTTTTACTCCTTTTAATATTAATGACCTGCCCTTTAATGCACGATAATTTTTTAGATTTTCTGCTATTCGAACTAAATTTAAGCCAAATATTAAACCAACGCATACCGACGCGGCAACGGCATATGCATGAGACTTTCCAATGCAATTATTTAATCTCATCGGAACAAAACTGCCACCATATTCAATTTTGAAATTAGTTCCTATCATGCCATCTGACGACGTGCGATGTTCAAAATTTGTTATTCGTACAGTTGCGAGAGATCCAAATCCAAAATTTATTATTTTTGCCCTCGTGCGTTCCTTTACATTCATTACTGTCATATCGTCACTATTTAATATAGCAAAACCAGCTGCTGGGAGAAACTCTATAAGACGGGCCTTCTCGCGCCCCACTGCTTCCGGTCCAGAAAAATATTCAACATGGGCAGGTATTTCTCCTATTGCTGTTATAATTGCAATATTGGGCCGAACAATTTGAAGTAACTCTCGCATGTCCCCCGGTCTATCAACACCATATTCTAAAATAAGTAATTCTGGATACGGTTTTTTAAATATTAAGCGAAACAAAGACAGAAATATTACTTTAATTAAGAACCAACTCTTACGCGCCCTGTTTTCGCCGATTTTATTCTCTAAGCTAAAAAGTTTTAGCTCATCATCCCGCCAGTCTCCTAAAATAGTGAGTGGGTGGCCAAGACTTGTATTAAAATTGCCGTGGGACGCTCGCACGCGACGATCACTCCCGAAAACTGCCACGATTGCTTGCTTAGTTCCAGTTTTACCCACACTTCCTGTAACGCCAATAATTCCAGGGCGGTAACGCCATATCATAGCTCGTGCGAGAACTTTTAGAATATAATTTAATAAATTTTGAAACCGTTTTTTCATAGCAAATTTACAATTCTCAATTTACAATTTTCATTTAATTTTAAATGTTTAAATTTTATAATCGATATTTAATAATTGTGTAATTAAATGTAAATTGAACATTGAAAACTATTTTGTTGGTCGGTCAGGCGCCACATTGTAATATGAAAGCAAGAACTCTGCCAACTGCTTAAACGCAGGAATAACTGTTACAGAAGCATAAGGCGCACCATAAGGTTCATCTAGCTTAAAAAGAATTGTAAAGCGTGGATTGCTAGCTGGCGCAAAACCAACAAATGTATTAATAACATTAGTTGTATACCCCCCCCGTTTAAAGTCTGGAACATACGCTGTGCCAGTTTTCCCTGCAACTTCATAACCTTTTATAGTAGCGAGATTTAGTTTATCTACAGCGCTAACCATCATATTAGATACTTGATCTGCAGTAAATGCTTTTATTACTCTGCGAATTTCTTTTGGCTGAATTTCTGAATTTATATATGGCCTCATTAATGAACCACGATTTGCAATTGTTGAAATTGCTGTAATTAACTGCAATGGTGTCATAGAAATACCCTGTCCAAAAGATGCTGTGGCAAAATTTATATCTCGTGTATCAACACGATTGAGTTGTCCCAAGCTTCCACTAATTTCTCCAGGGAGATCAACTTCGGTAATATTTTCGATGCCAAACGCTTTCAAATATAAAAGGAAGGGCGCATTTCCTGTTTTTCTTTGTGCAAACACACTCCCGGTGTTAAGTGATTTCTCTAGTACATTAGTCATTGTAAGTGTGCCGTGGCTTTTTAAATCTGCGTTCCTAATTGTTCGTCCATTTAATGTTACTTCACCAGAATCATAGTATGTCGTACTAGACGCAATTGCTCCAGTATCAATACCTGCAGACATTGTTACCACCTTAAATACAGAACCGGGTTCGTAAACTGCTTGTACATTAGGATCTATATAAGTCTCTATACCAGAAATACTATAATCATTTGGATCAAATGTCGGAAGGGCACCCATAGCAATAATTTCTCCCGAAGTTGGATTTTGCACTATAAATGAACCGGACTTCGCACGATAATCTTTAACAAGTTTCGCAAGTATATCTTGTCCAAAAGATTGAACATTACGGTCAATAGTTAGATTAATAGATTTACCTGGCTTGCTCTGCGTGATTACATCTTTAGATATGGTTCCCGGAATACCGAAAAGTTCACTGTTATAGTAACGCTCAATTCCATATTGACCAATTGGACGACCATTAACTGAACCGTAGTCTGATACGAATCCAATAATTTGACTACCAACTTCTTTTAAAGGATAAAGTCTTGCTGGACGCTTTTGAACATAAACTCCGGTAAGAGCGAGAGTTTTAAGTGACTCAACTTGGTCGTCGCTGGCCTTAGCGAGCAGTGGTTCGTATGGATCATCTTTTTTACTGAATAATTTTTCCAAATCGCTAACCGATTTACCTATAATAGGTTCTAGTAACCGAGCCGCTTCCTTGCCATCAGACAATTCTTTTGGCACAACATAAATGAATGGGAAATCGTCATTCATTGCCGCCGGAATACGCTTATCGCGATTGTCTGTAAAATTAATATTTCCTCGTACAGGTTCTAAAAGACCAGAAAGTTCTAGTTGTGATTCGGCTTTAGCTACATAAATCTTGCCATTTTGAATTTGAATTTTATATAAATTGAAAACTAAAGTGCTGTAAAGAACAAAGAAAAATAAAATAATGATTATAAAACGAAATCGCATATAAATAAGCAGATAAAACCTTCTAAATAATGTTGCGCGATAAATCCGTAACAATTATAAAGGAAGTGACGCTTTTTGTGAAATTAAATTACCGGCACCTCCGTCCAAATTAAGATATTGTGGATTAGTTTCTTTAACAAGACCAAGCTCGGAAGCCTTTTTTTCTAAATTTGAAATGTCTGTGATGCCATACGCTTTATTTTGTAGTTTTGAACTTGCGAGTTCTGTTTCTCTAATATTTTTTTGTATTAAATTTACGTCATGTCGCAAATTAACAATATTTCCATACTCAACAATTCCAAACCAAATCAAAACAATAAGAATAGCGCCTAGTGCTCCCAGGATAATATTGTAAAGCATTTTTTGATGGTTATTGGGACGAATTATGGTCATATCGCTTTGCTTAAAATTAAATATTAAATATCAAAGATTTGGTGTTTCTACGAGACATTTTTTAATTTTAACTTGTTATTTTGATTTT
>JAUXUB010000004.1 GCA_030680955.1 bacterium
TGGGTTTCTCCCGCATCCAACAGAGCTTCTATTCTATCCCTCTGACCCATCGTGAGCTGATGCCAGCTCCGACGTTGTTGTATTTGTTCCATAATACAATTTTCGCCGAAGAAGATTGCAATTCAAAGGGGAATTTTCGTAGACTATTTTACCTGAGGGAAATCCAGTAACAGAAGAAATTTCAAAGCATTTTAAGCCCGTTCCTCCTCACTATAAATCCAGTGCTTTTATCACTTGTTTAATAAGTGATACAGCGACTGGCGGTGCAAGAAGGCTAAGCGATGGCACGCCATCATCATCTTCTACTGTCCATTTATCTTCAATAACGCGAACAGTCCCAGAAACATCTACTTCGTAAGAATAAGCGGGAGTAACTTCATAATCATCAACGCACTCTGACGCTTGCGCTAAAGGAATCGCGTTACGCAAATAAACCTTTGGCACGCCCTGAAGATCAAGAAGAGTACGTATAACCTTCTTGTCGGTTTCTATTCGATCGCGAATCACTTCAATCCCTAGTTCGTCTCCCTCTTTTGATATCATTCGTGTTTTTCCAAAACCTTTACAAGCGGAGTTATCACAAATAAGATGGAAAATTTTTGTTTCTGAATCATAAACAATTTCGCGAGTTCTTAAAAGTTTTAGACTTCGAGGCGTCTGACACATCGGACAAACCACCCTCGTCTTCATTCGCTCATCAATCACTTTTTCTGGAATATCAATGAACACAAAAAAATCGGGATCGTTCCGATATCCAATAAGCGCTCGAAAATAAAGCGAATTAGAAACCTGATCAATATTTCTAGGAAATCCATCAATAAAAATAGCTTTCCTGCCGATTCTATCAACCTCGCGTTCTACTAACGCTAGGATTATCTCGGTCGGCAGAAGCGTTTTAGTATCGCGACCAAGAATAATATCAAGAGCTTTCTCAATAGTAATGAATCCGCGATAACGACGGCTGAGAAAATCTATAAGAGCATCTTTGCTCTCACCAGTCGTAAGATCTTTGTGGACACTACGCACAATATCTCCAACTGAAATATGGGCGACATGCTCGTTGCCTACTGCCTCCATAAAAAGTTTTGTATACGTTCCTTTGCCAGAATTCTTAGGGCCCAAAAGAAATCCGACAAAGGTATTATTTGTTAAATAATCCCTTAATTTTTCAATTTCTGGCCCTGCTTTAGACTCAAAATACTTGCGACGCTCTACTGGATCCTCAAGTTTAAACTTTTGTAAAACTCCCGGAGTTTTTGTTTTAAATATTGGAAAGTTAAATCCTTTCATATAATAGATTTATATTATTGTTTAATATTAATTTTTAATCCTAATTCATCAAGCTGATCCTTAGAAACTTGTGACGGAGCATCCATCATTAAATCTCTCCCATCCCCTGTTTTTGGAAATGCAATTACTTCTCTAATATTTGGTTCATTAAGTAATATGGAAAGAAATCTATCTAGTCCGAGCGCGATTCCGCCATGTGCTGGTGCGCCATACTCTAGGGCTTCTAACAAATGACCAAATTGAGCTTCGTAAATTTCCTTTGGAATTTTTAGAGTTTCGAAAACTTTTTCTTGAAGCTCGCGATTATTTATACGAATTGAACCACCGCCTACTTCGTAACCATTTAAAACCAAATCATATGCTCGTGCCATTACTTTGGATGGGTCGGTATCTAACAGTGGAATATCATTTGTCTCTGGCGCTGTGAATGGATGGTGCATAGAAACCAATCTATTTTCTGCTTCAGATTTTTCAAAAAGTGGGAAATGAATTACCCATAAAAATGCCAGTTCATTTGGGTCATTTTTATCTTGCCTCAAATCTGGTTTATCAGAATTATATTTGGCCATTACATCTGCATAATTCATTATTTCAAAACGTTTGGCGAACTTTTTATTTGGAAAAGTTTTCTCAATTGTTTTTACTACAACTTCTTCCATTAAATTCATTAGCTCGGACTCTTCAATAAAACTCATCTCAATATCAAATTGAGTAAATTCTGGTTGTCTGTCTCCTCGTGTATCTTCATCTCTAAAGCACCTTGCAACCTGAAAATATCTTTCGTATCCTGCCACCATCAAAAGTTGTTTGTATTGCTGCGGAGATTGGGGCAGAGCGTAAAATTTTCCTTTTTCCGTTCGTGAGGGAACAAGGTAATCTCGCGCGCCCTCTGGAGTAGACCTTGTTAAAACTGGCGTTTCAATTTCTGCAAAGTCGTGACCAACAAGAAGTTCACGCATAGTTTGAATAAATGTGGCACGAGAGCGTAAATTTTTCTGCATACGCCCACGCCTTAAATCTAGATAACGATACTTCATCCTGGACTCCTCCCCAATTTCATGTCCGTCTCCGCCAACATCAATAGGAGTTGTTTTTGCTTTTGCTTCAATATGAATATGCGATACAAGTATCTCGAGTTCGCCATTTGCTATATTTAGGTTAACCATTCCATTTGGCCTTTTATTCACTGTTCCCGAAACGCTAATTACCCACTCTGGGCGAAGTTCCGCGGCAGCACTATATAATTCTTTATTGCTCGGAATAAAAACTAGCTGGACAATTCCAGACCTATCGCGCAAATCTAAAAATAATACTTTCCCGTGAGCTCTAACAACATTTACCCATCCAGAAAGTTCAATATCTTTGCCCACATATTCACTTATTTCTTTTGATAATATTCTAGCCATTCTATTTAAAGATTAGTCGCAGTCTAGTTGAGCGTGACCCATCTATGATAAATAATAATGATTTTAAAAGGATAATGCAAATTTATTTTACACAAATTTACTTAATTTACAAATTTGAGAGGATAAAAAACCGTCTTATAGGACGGTTTCTCCATTACCAATTTTTAAATTTCTTAATTCACACTCCAGAAAATCAGCAGCTCTCGCAAGTTCAAAAAATTTATCAATAAATTCTGGATTGAGAAAATTCAAAAGCGAAACTTCTATTTCATTTTCTTTTGCATCTCTTCTCTTCTCCTCAAGTTCTTCTATGGTACTCCTCCAAGTTTTAATCTGCTCAATCATAATGCGAGCTGAAGCTAAAGAAAAAAAATCTTTAGGAATATCAGATCTTGAAAGTTGGCACTTTGCTTCAAAGATGAGCTGATTTGCAGTAAAGCACAATCTTTGAATTTCACGATCACGAACTCTCCGAAAAGTTCCACCGAGATTTTCTAATGAATTACCTAAAAGTTCAATAACCGTGGCAGCTCTAAGTAGCGTATCAGTAGAATTAGAAATTTTATCCTCAGGCATGCTTACTCCTTTTTTGCAGCTGAAATGTATTTCCACACAGTACAATACGAACTAACAATATTATACATATTTATTAGATGAATGCAAATTTATGCTTTGGTTTCTATTCTGCTTGCAGTTGTAAGAGTCGTGCTCGCATTTCCGAAAGTATAGTTGCGTTGTTTGGATTTCCAGCAACATTAACAAGTTCGTACGGATCTTGCACGATATTATAAAGCTCTTCAAATGTTCCGCCATCATTACTTTTAATATACTCCCATTGCGAATTACGCACATTTGCATAAGTTGGTGGCGACTGTACAGTTGTACTAGAATTCCAACCTTCAAGTAGAAAGTCGTTGCGCCAAGAGTTATCAGAATTAGTAAGTAATTTTAAGAAACTACGTCCATTAACCTTAGAGGGTGGCGTGATACCTGCAAGCTCCGCAAACGTTGGAGCTATATCAATATTAAGAACAAAACGATTATCTACGCGAGGAATAATCCCCAATGCAGGATAACGTACGATGAAAGGCACTTTACTACATTCATCATACTGACAGTTTTTCCCATAATACCAATGTTCTCCCCAAGAAAATCCATTATCCGACAAATACACAATTATCGTATTATCACTTACTCCTGCAGTCTCAAGCGCGCTTATGATTGAACCAACCGCATCATCGACAGATAATAATGTTTCAATTTCCCGTACTTTTAGCGCATCCAGGTTTGCGCTTGTAACATACGGCGACGACCGTGTTGACGTTGCTTGCCACCAAGGAGATTTATCGGACATATCTAATTCATTCCAACTTGGTGGACGCCACAATGGAAGATTTTTTAGTGTGTCAATATGCCGAGGAGCAGGTGCTGTAGGTGAATGAGGACCGTAGGGTGCATACACTACAAAAAATGGTTTATTAGCCTTTGATTTAATAAAATCAACAGTCCTTGACGCTAAAAGATCTGTTGCATAATATTCTGTATTAGTATCCAAATTTGAAATATATGTTTTCTCGATACCATCCTCATTTAACGTATAATTATAATAATTATCGTCACCCGTTGCGGGATCTCCCTTAAATACATTCCATTTGTCCCACCCAGCCGGTATAGTTGGAGAGACGAGATTATACCCGTTGAGATATTTACCAAAATAACCGGTCGAATACCCCGCGTCGTGGAGCCATGTCGCAATATTAGATGTTGCTCCGGGAGAAGCCATAAATGCGGAAGCTCCACTCTGAAGCTCTGAATTAGTAATAATATGATGATTATGAACATACTGCCCAGTTTGAATGCTTACGCGGCTTGGGCAACATAAACCAGTAGTAACAAAACCATTGGTAAATTTAACTCCTTTATTCACAAGTTCTCTCTGTACTATTGGCATATAGTCAAGAGAATTAGGTGTTTGATCATCAGTAAGTATTAATACTATATTTGGTCTTGCTAGCGGCACCTCCTGCGAATCTAAAACCTGAAACTCTTTAGTATTGTTTGTTGATGCAATATAAAGATAACGGACATCAGTAGTCACTTCATTCGCTCTAGCTCCTCCATCATATGCAAACACTTGGAATGGAGACGCGGGATTTGATGCGTCTATTTTAATAATGCTTTTTGCAGAAGTTTGTGTTGATACAAACGCAACACTTCCAATTACTGTAATATCTGTATTTGATGTATCTAAATCAAGAGAACTTAACAATGTTGACGTTGACCCAATCGGCGCGTTCACAATAAAGAAATCGGGTTGTGAAGCATTGTTGTTTGTTACAAGATAGACTTTTTCTCCACTTATCGCTAGAGCATTTGCTCCGCCGTTTACAGGAATATCAAATGAGCTTACTTGAGTTGGATTACTAGATGTGGCAACATTTAATACAGTAAGTTCTTTTGTATTATTTGAAGTTGCAAGATATACATAGTTTCCTGTAAGTGCAATATCATTAACTGCACCACCCACTTCATAACTTCCTATTATTTGAGGAGTGGCTGGATTAGAGATATTAATAATATAAAATTCTTTATTTGCATAACTATTTGCAAATCCAACATACAAATTAGAACCTACCCCTAAAATAGCTAGCGCTTCAGAATTATTTGGGATATTTATGCTTGTTACTTTGGTTGGCTGTGATTTGTTTGTAATATTCAATACTACAATATCTTCTGTATCTTTTTTGGTAGTCAAATATGCATAATTACCAGAAACATATACTTTATTTACAGAAACATTTATATCATAAGATCCAACAATTCGTGGAATTTGAAGTAAGGAAATATCAATAACATAAAATTCTGGACTAGTTCCAGTATTGTTATCTGTGACTACATAGGCATAAGCACCACTAATAAAGACGCTATTTGCATCAAGGCTTCCTAATGTATCAGCAATTCCAACTGGAAGCATAGGTCTATTATTTCCTTCCGCTATATTATTAGTTTTAATAGAAAAAATAGTAATTCCAATAATTATAAGCAAAACCGCTAATAAACCTAAAATCTGCTTCAAAAACTTAGGTGATTTTATATCAATATTCATAATAATATTGTTAAATTAATAATATCTATAGTATATGCCATCAATTTTGTGAGCGCAAATGTTTGTTTTTGTCTGTTCCCGTATTGTATAATGCTCTCCTTGATATCTTCAGTTATTTTCTCTATTCTTAATAATATAAAAGGTTCGATAGTTTTTATTATTAACTAACTCTATTATGCAAAATACTAAATCTGGGTTTATACAGATCGTTGGTCTTATCTTTTTTATTATTATTCTTGGGTTTGCAGCGTACTACGGACAAAATTTGTTGCGATCTACTACAACAAGTATCTTGCCTTCTACCACAACGTATGCGTCACAAATCGTACCTACTCTTCTTGGTAGCTTTGATGCGGTGTCGAGTATCGACGCAAATGATGTAACTGTGTTGGGTAACTATGCGTATTTAGTAACCGACAATAACACAGGCGTCAACCCAGAATTCTATATTATAAACATCGCAACCTCAACACAGCCGGTACTTGTAAGCTCACTCAATATTGGAAAACCTGTTATAAAAATAACTGTGTCGGGAAATTATGCGTATCTTTTGATAAATCAAGATACAGGAGAGCTTGTGGTTGTTGATATTAGCAACAAAACCACTCCTTTTATAGCAAGCACATTTGATATCCCAGGTACCATTAACCCACTTTCAATATACGCCGCTAATTCAACTTTATATATCGGCACAGCAAATAATACTGCTGCGCAAGGAAGAGAATTCTATATCCTAAATGCATCAAGTTCAAACGCTGTATCAATTATTGGTTCATATGAAATAGGAGCAAAAGTTGATAGCATCGTTGTGCGCGGAGAAAGAGCGTATATAGGAACAAACCACAATAATAAAGAGATTACGGTATTAAATATCGCAAGTTCATCTGCTATTGCAGAAATCGCATCATATGACTTGCCAGGAACCAGTAGCGATGTTAATGCCATTGATTACAGCTTCGGCAAACTTTATGCAGTCATAGATAATTTTGGTTCCGACCCAGATTTCTTCGTTTTTAATACCACCATTTCAACACCACTCACACTTATCGGATCCACTAATCTAGCAAGCAACAACAGCGATGTAAAAATATACGGAGACCGCGCCTATGTATCTAATACTGGAACTGTGAAGGGATTCTCAATTGTTGATATTTCTAATCCTGCCTCGCTTTCCAAGATAAGCCAATATATCGCTCCATCAAATGCGCAGGCGCTTGATTTGGGACGAGGAAATATATATCTCGCAACGGCCGATAATGTCAAGGAACTTATGATTCTTGATCCCGGTTTTACTGTTGGAGAGAATATACGAGATTTAAATGGAGATGGGGTTGTAAAGATATCGGCGCTGGGAGATTCAAACACTACAATCTATGCAACCTGGATACCATGGCCATTATCTCTAATAAGCGAGTTAGGAAAAGCCGGGGTTAATTGGACAATTTTACCGAGAGGAATCTATGGCTCAACTGCTGTTTCAAGCACTAGCACACAAGATTATTTCCATGCCGATGTACAGCTCGCTAATACACTTGTAAACGATCGCCCGGATTATGTAGTTCTTGCTTATGGGACAAATGATATCCGAGGCGGTTACTCTATAGATTCAATAATCGCTGCGTATCAATCGCTACAAGCACAAGCTGAAGCCGGTGGTGCTAGAGCATTTATCGCATTTACACCACAATATTATCCTCCCATCGAGAATTATTCCATCCTCAACAATTTAGTTTCACAACTTAACGACAGGCTGATTCAAACTTTCCCCAAAGAAAACGTCATTGATTTTAACTCCGTAGTTTCTCAAGATGATTATATAAGTGATGGTCTACATATTGGAACCATGGGCCAGAAAAAACGCGCGAATGCCACCTTCCGCAAACTCCTCCGCACGGGTGACTAATATTTGTTTGTACATTTATAAAAGTTCAGACACATTACCACGGACTTTTATAATATCACTCCACCACCGAGCATTTCAAAATCTTCAGATTTTGACCCTGAGCTTGTCGAAGGGTTTCTACTGTAAAATACGGCTGATTGTCCAGGGGCCACAAATTTAACTGGCTTGTCAAAAATTAATTTATAGGTTGTTGGTTGTTGGTTGTTAGTTGTTGGTTGCAATTGATAGAGAGTTGCAGAAACAAGCGGCTGCCTGTATCGCACTCTAGCCATTATTTGAATTTGGAATTTTGAATCTAGAATTTGGTTTGAGGAAATAAAATTAACATTAGATAACTTAATTTCCTTTTTATATAATGCTGAATCATTATCGCCCTCAACGACCATAAGTGTATTAGCTTTAACATCCTTTGCGGCAACATAATATGGTTTTGTATCCTTTCCTTTATTCAAGGTTCCATATCCCATATTCGATATTCCAAGATGCCGCTGCCCTATCGTATAAAATTCAGATCCGTTATGCTCACCTATTTTTTCTCCTGTACTTGTAATAACTTCACCACGTCGAGAAATAATTGCCTCACTTAAAAAGTCTTCTAATTTAATTTTGCCAACAAAACAAACTCCTTGGGAATCTTTTTTGTCAGCTGTTATAAGTCCTGCAGTTCTTGCTATTTCGCGCACCTCGCTTTTTAAATAATCTCCGATTGGAAACAAGCAATGTTTTAGTTGTTCTTGAGTAAGAGTCCACAAGAAATAGGACTGATCCTTTTGCGCGTCCCGCGCAGAAAACAGCTTATAGCTTTTAGCCTTTAGCTTACTGGAAACCATCCCAAAATTCTTGCTATCAGCTATTTCGCTATCAGCTATAAGCTTCCTCACGTAGTGTCCCGTTGCAACATAATCTGCACCCATTGCTAGTGCGCGATTCAAAAAAATGCCAAATTTTATTTCGCGGTTGCACATTACGTCAGGATTTGGTGTTATGCCTGCACGATATCCTTCTACCATATAATCTATAACTTTTTCTTTATATTCCTTCTCTAAATTCCAAACGTAAAATGGAATACCAAGTTTATACGCTACGGCTCTGGCATCTTCCATATCTTTCTTTGCATTACAAACTTCTTCATCGCTTGCCCCGTGAGAGCTTTGCTCTTTTACGGGGCCAGAATAACACATCAGATAAACACCCACGACATCGTAGCCGCTAAACCCTTTTGGAGTCGGGCGACCAAATAATTTTTCAAAATTATTTGGTGTGGCCTGTTTTAAAAGATAAGCGGCAACGGAACTATCTACTCCACCGCTCATTCCAACATAAACTTTTCTCTTTGGTACTGTTTCGGTTAATTTGATTTCATTTTTTGACATAGTATTAAAGCTATGTTATAAGATAACCAGCATCATTACAAGAGGTTATTAAAGCAGTAAGAAAGGAAAAAACATGAGAAAAATTAGGGTTATAACAATATGGGTTATTGCTTTAACATTTTATCTAAATTTTGGATGGCACTTAATCGAATATTATGAAGGACATATACTTTGTGATTATGCGAGAGATGGGGGCATATTCGAAAAGATTCTGAATGATCCCCTAATTTCCGATAAAATAAATGCGGGAGGATCTAATATTTGCGCCGAAGAAAGTGAGAGAATTGCTAATAATAGAGCTGCGCATTTTGTGATGTCGGCTGTATGGCCAATACTGATAGGCTTTTGTGCGATAGGTTGGTTACTTTATGGCATTTATTATTCTCTTTGGCTAATTTTCGCAGGAGGAATTGTAAAGTTATTAGGAGCAGAAAATTTCTTTTGGATTATATTTTTTTCTATTATACTTTTTGGTATAATTTATTGCATAAAAAAGTTGAGAGAAATTGATCGCAAGCATCCATGGCCCACATAAATAGATCTTTCCAAAATCTCAAAAAGGTAGAAAAGTGCCTATAATCAAAGAGTTGCAGTACGACTCTTTTTTATTTTCGTGATTTGCTACGCTCAAGGGCAATAACACGTTTTTCAAGTACAAGAAATTCTTCACGATCTACTTTGGCATTAATCGCATTACGCATAAGTCGTAGCTCGTCCGTTATCACGTCAAATTTAAGATCATGTCTTCGAAAACCATCTCTCGTTTCTTCACGAAGATTATGAATAGACTGGGCAAGAATTTCATGTCCTTCCGCCACAACCTTCAATTGCGATTCCACATTTTCTAAAAGCACACCAAAGCTATGTTCTGGCGAACGCCTAATATTTTCTTTTTTTAATTTTTTACTCTTTATTTTCATTTTGAAATTATAGCAAAGATTACCCATTACGCAACAAGCGCATAAAATAGCTCTTTTTGTTTCTCGTGTCATTTAAAAAACTAGAGAAAGATCTATATTATGACATCCGACTACCTAAACACAAAAAATCAATATTCGGGTAGTCGGATGTCTTGGGACATCGGGAAAGGCAAAAGAATTCAATGTTATGAAGTCGGATAACCTACTGCAAGAGAAAACCTCAATATTTGGGTTATCCGACTTCGAGGGACACACTAATTCTTTTCAACTCTTTCTACATACTCACCCGTCTCTGTATTTACCTTTATGATATCATCAGTTTCTATAAACATTGGGGTTGTTACCATTGCTCCTGTTTCTATTTTTACTACTTTATTTCCTCCTTGAGCAGTATTGCCCATTACTCGGGGTGGTGCATCTGTCACTTTGTAATCAACCTTAACTGGAAGTTCAACATCAATTACTTGGTCTTTACCGCCCGTTGGAGAAAATATCACTAGAACTGCTTCAACATTAGTCTTTAAAAATTTACCTTTTGCTCCAAGCACTTCTTCTTTTAAAGAAAATCGTTTTGCTTTATCGTCCTTATCATGAAACCAATATTCACCTTTGTTATTATAAATATAGATTGCTTTTTGTCGTTCTATTTCTGCTTCTTCAAAACTATCGCTTGCTTGAAAATTTCTATCAACAATTTTGCCCGTTTTTAAATTTTTAATTTTAGTTTGCATCACAGCTTTTCTCTGTTGCATACGCAAAAAACCAGAGTCCAATACCCGCCATGGCTCTGATTCTAAAACAAATATAATTCCTTTTCTTAAATCACCGTATGAAAGCATAGAAGAATTAAAACATAAAAAATATAAATCTCTAAATCCTAATTTCTAATCTCTAAACAATATCGAAACTCAAATATCAAAATTTATCACTTCGACTTTTCAATAATAGAACCAAAAATCTTCATGAGTTCCGTAGCTTCAGCTATAAGAATATTTCGTTCATTTTCTTGTTCGTTACTTGGTTCGGAAAGTCGTAGCCAGTATATGCTCTCTTTGGCTTCTTTTCGACAAATCTTTACCCTCATTGCAAAATCCTTCCTGCTAAACGCTTCGTTAGCTTCAATAAAATTTGCACCAACAGAACCAGTTGAGCGTATTCCTTGCTTACTAATTTCAATATTAGAAACATTACGCGATAGCAATCTAAAATATAAAATAGCGCGCTTTGCAAAAAGAAATGTCCGATCTTCAAGGTCATAAGGTTTTCCATTTTGAGCTTTTAGCATTTGAGATTATTTAGAGATTAGAGTTTAGAAATTAGAGACTATAACCTGCAACAGCATAAAACAAAATACGACCCAATTCAAGGTCGCATCTTGCTAACCAGCGCCTAAGCACTTTTATGGTTAGTTTTCTCTAGGAGTATAATTCTCCCTCGGTGCGTAGTTTTCTCTAGGCGGTCTTGGACCTCTGCCACCTTCTGGCTCTTCAATTTTAAGATTCACACGAGCATTATTCTTAATTCCTACGATCTTCAATAGAGATCGAATGGAATTTGCAGTCGCGCCTTGGCGGCCAACTACCGTGCCCATGTCTTGAGGATTAACTTTTAAAGTTAAAAGTACCCCCATTTCGTCCACAGTGCGAACTACTTTCGCATCATCTGGATGATCAACGATAGACTTAACTAAGTATTCAAGAAATTGCTCGTCGTGATGTAGTTCTTTTGTCATACAGTTATATCATTACTATTATTGACTGATTGCCGACCTTTTCTTAATTTCGGCTATTATAACCGATTTTTGTTATTTTGTAAACCCCACAAACGCGAATTCAAATATTTCTATTTTACACCTTTTCCCTTCTGTCTTTGCGAGGGTCATCCCGAAGCAATCTATTCGTATTGGATTGCTTCGCTTCGCTCGCAATGACGGGAGGAATTACTATAGTGTATGGTGCAGTTCAAACTTGAATGCAGGAATAAGTCCTTATGTGTGGGGTAAACCCCGCTAATTATTCCTCTTTTTTTGGCTCTTCTTTTAATGCTTCTGTTACTTCTACTTCCTTTTCTGCTATTATTTCTGGCTTTTCATCTCTTGCAACTTCTACTTCTTCCGCTACTTCAACTACTTCTGCCTTAATCTCCTTAAGTGTTTCAGGCTTAACAACTTCAACAACCTTTTCTTTAAATGCTGGTTTATTTATTGAGACTTTTTCTCCAGTTATTATTCCTTTAGTTACCAAAAGATTGTTTACTGTTGGAGTTGCCTTAGCACCAACACCAATCCAATGCTTCACTCTATCTCCTTTTATTTGAGCAATTTTGCTTCGTGGGTCATATGATCCTAAGTCGTCAATAAAATCACCATTTAATTTGGAGTGTTTTTCTTGAACTACCAACCGATAGCTAGGTTGGTGCTTTTTACCTCTTCGTTGTAGTTTAATAGCTAACATATCAATTAGAATTAAGAATCTTGGATAATGAATTATGGATATAAGAATAAGAAAAATTGGGATAAAAGTCAATCCCACACTTAAGGACTTAAGCATGAGATCAACCGGGTAGTAGAAATACGAGTTTTCTTCTGTCTTTGCGAGGGTCATCCAGGTAGTAGAAATGCAAGTTTTGCGATGCAAACTAATTTAATATATAAAGAAATAAATTAAATATTCTGAATTTTAAAGTTAGAAAATTATAAATACGCTTGCATTTTCACTACCTGGTCATCCCGAAGCAATCCAGTTAGATTGGATTGCCACGCTTCGCTCGCAATGACGGAAAGAGTAGGATTGTCTTGCTCGCATTTTCACTACCTGGTCAACCCTATTTTTCGCTCTCTAACCAAGCTTTTAATAAAAATATTGTTTCTGTTCTTAATTTAACTCGAGCCCAATCTTTTTGCGATTCGGTGAGCATTTCTCCAAGACCATCTAGAATATGACGATTATCCATTTTCTCCAAAAGCCCTACGCATTTAATCAACAATTCTTTAAGCGGCATCTCGGCACGGTCTTCAACTAATTTCCTATTTATCGGCCAATTGTTCTTTGCAAAAAAGTAAACGTCATAAACGTCACGACTCGTCTTGCCGATTCGCTCATACATCGCCATCAACTTATTCGCAAACATATCCTCTTTAGTCATCACCAACATTGAGATGCCGAGCAATGTTTTTAGTTCATATTTAGAGCCAAAATTTCGTCTGTTAACTTCAATCTTCACGTTTTGAGATTTCAAATCATATGAGATAATCGTAATAAGATTAAATCTTTTGATTCTTGAGTCAACAATTTTGCCGTAACTCATGGCAATTTTCTGAATTTTCTCAAATACTTCCTGCTCTTTATCCTCATCTAAAAGATCGAGATCAATATCAACTGAATTACGAGTTAAGTCGTAAAACATTAGAGCTGCTGTACCACCTTTAAAACCTACATATGGGGACAGTGAGGTATCAGAAAAAATATCTTTCAAAATTTGCAGTAATATATTTTTATGTTTTGGGTAATCTAATGTCATAAGGCTTTATCTAATTTGTTATCTTTGAAGTGCTTAAAATATTCTTCAACTTTCTTGTTCATTCTTTTGTTGCGATATATCGGCAAAATTTCAAAAACTTTGTCCCAATTCAAAACATCCAAATGATCAAAATGGTAATCCTTACTTATATATAGTCTATCCAAAAACGCTCGCTCTTTTGTCGCGATAGAAATATCGTTTGTGTGTTCGATCCCGATTGTATTACTTAAGACATAATCCTTAGTCCTTAAAAAGGATATTTTTTGACCATCAACTTCAATTTCCCGTGTAACGTATGATGCGACGAAGATGTTCCCGTAATACTGAAAATTCATCCCTGTGCGAGTCAACACTGTTTCAAAACTAATATACGAAGGTGTGTAGATTCTAGTAGCCAACTCAAAGCGATCATAATTTTTATCTTTAGCGTAAATACCATGATGAACTCTTATTAACTTTCCATTTTTTACATAATTACTCAATCTAACTCGAACATTTACCTCTCCTTTCTCGCCCCACAACAAAGCAATATCTTTGGTAGAAAAAATGGTTTTGGGAGATCGGAGTAAAATTTCGATATATTGCCCTTTTGTAGGTTTATTGTTCACCCCATTAAATATAATCATATTTTTGAATGAAGGCTGTGATTATGGTAAATTTTGACTTAACAGCGACAATCTTTGATCCCCTCGCTTTTACCAGGTTATATCTAACGAGGTAAATATACTTACTGATAGTAAGCTTTAATCTTACATGCAGTTCAATTATATGCTAATACTAAATAAATGCAACCTTACACATTAGTGCTTATGTATAAAGTTATATTCATTTAATTTCTTTCAATTTTTTAGTTATTGCTTCTTCGGCTTCTCGAAGGTTACTCAAAAGTTTAGCGCGATGCTCTTCCTCGTCAGATGAAAGAGATGCTCCTTGTGATACTTTTAATTCAAGATGCTCAAGTTCCTTTAATACCCCTTCTCGAATACCAGAAAAATGTTGTTCTAATAGTAGTGCAGTGGCATCACGATCTTTTATCCTAGATTCATGCTCCATTTTAATTAAACTTTCCTGCAGATCTCTTTCTCGTCGCTCCATAGTCTCACGTAGCTCCCTTTCGTGTCTTTCGGTATTTTCACGAAGTTCCCGCTCGTGCCGCTCCATCCCCTCCTGCAACTCCCTTTCATGCGCTCCAATGCGAACAGATCTAGCTCTCATTATTGCGTAAAGCAAAAAGCCGCCGCCTAGGAGAAAGAGAAGTACTAGCGCTATAGCTATTGGTGCATATTTTACTCTAACTCCTCCTACAATAAAACCTGTAACACGAGATTGAATAATACGAGGGTTTGACCAGTCTGAGGGAGGATCAAAAGATATACGAGCTCGAACCATCCATTCACCAGAGGCAAGTTCTAATTTTTGAGACAAGAACCACTCTCCGCCTGAATTAGCATCTACTGTAATTCTAACTGGGTTAGAACCTGGTTTTTCAAAAAATAGTTCTACTTTACTCTTTGGATCAGCTTTGCCTTCAATGTACAATGTCTCATCTAGTGGATAATATATTTCTGGGGCTACATTAATTTCTGGGGCAAGAGGGGCTGGAATATCTAGCGAGGATCCGCCAGTTGGCGGAGGGGTTGGTGCAACATCTACTTCCCCAATTTGTGCAATAACTTTATTGTTTGATGCTAATAAAAATATAACTGTAAAAGTTATTGCGAATAATATTTTTTTAAAATTTCGTATAGTTAGCATTGCATTTAAAAATTATAGCTTCGTGGCCAATATTTTATTATTAGACCTTTTGTAAAATTAGGTTTATAGTCAAAATTTTATTCCCTGAGCATGTCGAAGGGTAAAATTCCGTCTTTGCGAGGGTTATCCCGAAGCAATCTAGATATACTGGATTGCCACGCTCCGCTCGCAAAGACGGAAAAATATAACAGCAATGTAAGTCTTCGACAAGCGGAGATATTAATCAGTTTCTATTTAATATTACAAAATGTCTATTGTATCCCTACCTAATCTCTTTAACTTTCTTAGAAATAGTATCTTCCGCCTCTCTTAACTCACGCAAAAGTTTGCTTCTGTGAGCTTCTTCATCACCAGATAATTTGTTATTTTTCTTAGCTCTAGATTCCAAATGCTCGAGTTCTTTAAGAACGCGATTTCGAATTTCTCCAAAATGTTGTTCAAGCGACACCTCTGCCGCTTCGCGATCTTTTAACCTCAATTCTTTTTGTAATTTCTCCATTCCCTCCTGCAACTCCCTCTCGTGAGCTCCGATACGAACAGATCTGGCTCGCATTATTGCATAAAGTAAGAAGCCACCACCAAGGAGAAAGAGTAGTATTAATACTATAGCTATTGGGGCATATTTTACTCTAACTCCGCCAACTACAAAACCAGTAACACGAGATTGTATAATACGAGGGTTTGACCAGTCTGAAGGAGGATCAAAAGATATACGAGCTCTAACCATCCATTCACCGGAGGCTAGTTCTAATTTTTGAGACAAGAACCACCCTCCTCCTGAATTAGCGTCTACTGTAAGGCGAACGGGATTAGAACCAGGTTTTTCAAAAAATAGTTCTACTTTACTCTTGGGGTCTGCTTTACCTTCAATGTACAATGTCTCATCTAGTGGATAATATATTTCTGGGGCTACGTTTATTTCTGGGGCGAGAGGAGCTGGAACATCTGACACGGGCAAAGGAGTTTGAGATGATCCGCCAGCTGGCGAAGACACAGGCGAACTTTGTACTCCTATTAAATCTGCCCCACTCTGAATCTCTATAGTTTTTGCCTCAACGCTAAACACCAAAAATAATACGGGTACCAAAAACAGAACTAGAGCGACTAAAATTATTTTATAAGAATGTCTTGCTTTCATAAAGAATGGTGAGATCTCCAGTATCATTATTATATCAGGTAGTGTATCAGATGAGTATATTTAATATTTCCGTCATTGCGAGCGCAGCGTGGCAATCCAGTTTCTCTAGATTGCTTCGAGATAACTCTCGCAAAGACAGATCCACTCCTATCTGTCATTATAAGCTATGCGAAGCAATCCAATCTAATCAAAATAGATTGCTTCGGGACGACCCTCGCAAAGACAGATCCACCTTTCCGTCATTGCGAGCGCAGCGTGGCAATCCAGTTGTGGTAAATAATTGAATTCGCGCCTCATCCTTTGCAAGTTCTTCATTCTTTATTTCTAATAAGTTTAAAGAACTTCTTTAAGTCTTCCGAAAATGCATGCCTAAGATGTTCGCGATGTTTTATCCAAAGTCTTATAAATATAATAAGAAAGGCTATAAGGATAATAATAAACCCTATAACTACCCAAAACCAAGGAATAACGGCAATTACCAAATCTACGCCTTCTTGACCAATAAACTTAGAGAAAAGATTGATACTGCTTACCGTAACAGATTCATCTTTAGTATTCCCCGCATTATCTATTGCTCTAACTACTACCAAGTATCTTCCAACTTTCCAATTTACTGCCTGATACGGTGAACTTACTCTAAAAAATTCAACGCCTTCTTTTTCCCCTGACGAAAGCGGGACTATCTTCATTTCATAGTGGTCTAGACCAGAAAATCCATCCGAAGTTGAAAATCTAAAAACAGGACTCTGACTAATTGTTTCTTTTGATGGGGTAGCATTTACTGTAAATGGATCTGGTAGTTCGTTATCAATCTTTACTGCGTAATGACTCGCTCCTCCCCAAACGCCACTCGCCTTTTCAATTAAATGAAAATACCAAATTCCGTTACCAATATTATTATATGAAACTGTCGTGGAAGAGCTGTCTGCCACCTGATCCGGTAAACCCTTCGGGTCGTGATCTATTTTGTAGCTATAACTTTCTGTGAGTGAACTTCTTGTCCAAATAAAAACTGGGCTATTATTTTGGTACCACTTCCCTTGGTCTGGGTGAGTTGGCGAAGAGATTAATGGACCATAAGACGGTGGGAATGATGACAAAAAAGAAATTGATGATTTATCTCGCAGGACATCTGTACCCGCTCCATCATTTGCAAGAACACTAGATTTCTTACCAAATCTAATTTCTCCTTGACCAGCAGAGACCACACGAAAAGTTAGAGTTAAAATCAAACCCTTGCGAGTATTAATTCCTGGAGACGGCTTACCTCCTACTAAATAAACTCTTCCCTCCTCGTTAGAAAAAAGTGGTGGAGTTGGCCACATCTGAATAATAGATTCTCCAAAAGAAGGCGCGGCAAGTTGTAGTTTGTCAGGTGGAAAAAATAATTCAGATTCTATTATGTTTACTGGTACATCTTTAGTGTCTAGTATAAGCGAAACATCAAACGTGCCACCAACCAATACATTACTACTTGGAGAGCTTAAACTTAAAGTTGCTGCTTCAACCTTTAATGAACTAATAGCTACGAATATAATACTAATAATAACGAATATCTTTATCGCGTTCTTTAGCCAAATATTTTCAATTTTTTCGTTGCTATTCGCCATATATTCGTCGAAATTTGCGTTTTATTAACAATAAAATAATTATGCCTACGATTATCATACCAAACTTGGTAAATAATGCGGACCAAAAATAAATTATTCTACTAGACTCTGTATTATCAAAACCAAGCGCTTTAATCTCTAGTGCCCAGGCATTTTTAGGAACTGATGCAGTAAGGTCAGATTTTTGCCAGTCACCCCACGTGAACCAATCTCTTGTGCGAATCTCCATTTGCTTCACGCCTCCATCATTATCGGTTCGGACCATTATAAGTGAATTGCTGGTTTCTGGATCTTTAGAAACTATAACATCTGAAATTTTAGGTGCAGGGGCGTTGTTTTGAATTAAGACCGGATTATTGTCGCCCTCTAAAATTTTAATTTTCAAATTACCCATTCCGCCACTTAGTAATGTACCCTTACCATCGGCAAGAGCTATATCCGCTCTTTCAACTGTGAGTTCTGCGCCTCCCTTTTCAATTGCTTTAAAAACTAAAGTTATGATTTCTCCATCTTTTCCAGTAAATGGAGAGGTCATTCCACCAACAAGTCTTATTTTTCCATTATCATCTACAAGGGGAAAAGATTGCCAGACTGTTGCGATAGATTTATCGGTTCGACTTCTTACAAATTCTAAGAGCGATCCTGTGTGCACAAGAGTAATATCAAACGCATTAATTGGATCATTTGCGGTTACAAACATTTTGAATTCTATTTCAGACCCAACTGATACTTGATTAGAACTAATCGTCATCCTAATGGTTGGTGAGCTCACTTGCGCAAAAACTATAGTGCTTAGTAAAGCAAAAACTAGAATTACAAATATTGAATATAGAATTTTAAATTTAGGTATTATTAACATAGGCTTCATTCGGGCTTCGCAAGCCCGAATATTGAACATTGTAAATTTTATTTATTATATTCTAATCCTATCACTCTTCCCTCCAATGATAAAAAAGAATTGAGATATCTTTAAGATCTATCTTTTTGTCACTATTTAAATCATAGCGCGTAATTTGTGGTCCAGTTTTTCCATACCAATAAAGCAAAATGCTTAAGTCCACAATGTTGCAAAATCCATCATTATTAAAATCGCATGTGGATCGGGTTACTTTTGGCGTTATGGCAGGAGTAACACCCGTAACTACGGAAGGAATTGGAGAAATGCTTGAAGTGCTAACTATTCCACCACCTCCACCACCAGAGGTTACAGTTTGTGATGTTGTAGGAGTTGGCGTGGGAGTGGAGGTTATTCCTGTTGTATCCCAATATAAAACTCCAGCTCGAACTTTAAAATTAGTGCTAGACGAATCGCCCACACTTGCCTGACCAACATTTTGATACAATCTAAAACTTGTTGAAGTTGTATTACCTCCAATATCCGAAACGTTTTGGTCAGATGCCTTAAAACTAGTACTTGATGAATTAAAAGTAGCGAAAGCTATTTGGCTACCGCTAAATAATAAGAAGGCGGATCCTATTAAAATCACAACCAGAAAGAACCAGAGATAATTTACTTGCCTCAACATTATTAAATTATAGCAGACCTTTTGCAAAATTTGGATTATATAGTCAAAATTTTATTCCCTGAGCTTGTCGAAGGGTAAAATTTCGTCTTTGCGAGGGTTATCCCGAAGCAATCTAAATAAATTGGATTGCCACGCTTCGCTCGCAAAGACGAATAATATAACAGCAATATAAGTCATCGACGATCTCAGACAATAATCAGATTCTATTTTATTGCGCAAAAGGTCTACTGCGAGATGCTATTGATTAGGTGTTGGTGCTGGAGCTGCTGGCTGTTGATTTTGGTCACCCAGGAGTACTGGACCAACTTCTATAATCTTGTTCATTGTTACACTGTAAAGAAACGCTTTCTTTGCATTAGGGTAGATTAAAACTTTATCCCCTTTTTGAGCTTTGGCAAAGAACGCTTGGCTCTTTAATGCTTCGGCGTCTACTACCGTTGCGACTGTTGGCTCTTCTGTTGGCAAATCAATAAGTCTTCCAACTTGAGCAATTAAGCTCTTAACCTCTTCTTGTGCTACAGAATTTGGATTCTGACGCAATGAATAATACGCGTAAGCAAAATAACCAGATGTTGCAAGGGAAGCAATTAACACAACTGCAAAGATTGCAGAGGTTATACGACCCTTACTCTTCCCAACTTCACCACCTTCCATCAAATTCTCTGTCTCATTTTCTAAATTTTTCATATTTTTTTTACCCTCCCAACTTTTTGGACAGAAAATAATTCTTGAGCACTCTTCTAAAAAGTTGGGAGGGTGAATTTATTAATAGTAAATTATAAGCCTATACTAATCTATTCTTAATGTAAAATTTCGACTTTTTAATTATTTTTATTTTTTAATAAGTTCGGATTCTAATTTCACGATTCGATCTTCCAATCGTCGCAAATGCTCGCCAAATATTAGCATCTCCTGTTTTTGATCTTCGTACAGCTTGATATACTTATCAAAATTTGCAAATAGAGCATGAGAAGTCTCTTTAATTTCTTCTATATCTTTCTTCATTTCTGGGATGTCAAATGCTACAACTTTCTTAATGTCTACGACATCAGTTTCAATCTTATCAAACCGTAAATTCACACTTTTAAAATCCTCGCGAATCGCACCTGCAAATGGCTCCAGTGCTTCAATGAATACATCCTTAATATCTTTAATTGTTATTTCATTTGCCATATTTTAATTTTAGTTTAATGTTTGCAGTTTCGCAAGTATCGTTTTTCCCGACTTGCGATGTCGAAAAATTGAAAGTAAATTTTATAGTCCACCTAGCCATTTATTTTAAATGAGAGGGAACCTCGTCTAAACTTTTAGTCTTCTTTGATTTTCCAGAGTCAATGGAACGCTTTAAACTTTTTTCAAATTCCAGATGAAACTCAAGACCAAAATCAGGGTCGTGGTCAGAGAGTTTTTGTTTTGAAGCTTTAGAAGCTTCCCTTTCTACTATTTTATCACATTGTTTTTCTGATAATAATGTTATCATAATGCTCTATTTTATCAAACAAAGTTATTCTATTACAACTACCAGTTCTAATTATTCCTAATAGACATAGTGCGGATGGTCAAATCCTTAATCATTGCCGTATAACCTTTTATAGACATCTGGGGTTTCTCGTTTAATGAACTCCATAACTTTATCTGGCTTAGGAATGTTTTTAAACTGTGTTCCGCCGCGACTGCCTTGCTTAACTTTGACAGCGAAACTTTGTATCAAACGTGAGCATTCTTCCGCCAATCCTTTTAAATTTTTAAACATTTCAATATTTAAATATCCTACATCGAGCGCCGCATACAATTGCGCGCGCACTTCTCCGGCAGAACCTTTCGCGATATAGAGATAATTCAAAAGTTCCGCTTGCGTTCCGCGCTCAAATCCCTCTGCGATATTGCTCAAGACTGAAATCGCGGCTCGTTGAATTTGATCCTTAAAACCAAAATCGCGGCAATCTTTAAGAGATTTATATACTTCTTTAACTAAAATCCGAGATTTTTGCCAACAGATTAGGTCTTCAAATTTCTCAATAGTCGCCATATTTCTGTATTTAAATATTTAATGTTTAAATTTTTAAATTATCTTATATTCGAGTATTCTAGATTAAATATTTAAATATCACAATACTAAAATATTCTGATATTTTGTGTTACATATTTCAATATTTAAATGTTTTAATCCCATATTTCAATTTTTAAATATTCTAGATTAAATATTTAAATATTTCA
>JAUXUB010000011.1 GCA_030680955.1 bacterium
ATTCCCCAATCAATATTCCAATTAAGAAGTCTTCCTGCCGTCGGATCAAGCACTCCGTGAATTGTATCCTTTATAAAAGGCAGTCTGTTCCACATTCCACCCATAACTAAAGAAATGATTACAACGAAGAACATAACCTTCATCCCTTTGTTCATATTTCTTTCAGTCTTTTTTAGTTTTTAAATTATGGCTTTAATAGGAAAGTTTTTAAACTCTTCAAATTGTTAAAAATTATGAGTTTATTATATAAATTATTCAATATTCCAAGAACACAGGAAGAAGCAATAGACAAAGCTAAAAGAAATAATCAAACAGTAAGAATAGAAACTGATTTTAATATTTGGCCTGGTTATTTTACAGGGAACGTAGGAGCATTAGATACATATGAATCTTCTGTAATTGTCAGAGTTGGAGAAAAGAAATATGTAAAATCATATTCACTTAAGGATTTTATGCCCTCAAGAGAATCAACAGAAACATTAAGAAATTTAGCAGAAATAAGAGCAAAATCTCTTAAAAGAATGGTTGCTTAATTTTTAAATTATGGCTTTAATAGGAAAGTTTTTAAACTCTTCAAATTGTTAAAAATTATGAGTTTATTATATAAAATCTTCAACATACCAAGAACACAGGAAGAAGCAATAGACAAAGCTAATAGAAATGAACAGAAAGTAATAATCGGAACTGATTTTAAGGCTCTTGCTGGATGTATAGCACTTGGTTTCGAATACGAATACGAAGCATCTACTGTGGTGCAAGTTGGAGATAAAAAATATATTAAAAAATTTTCAGCTTCATATTTTATGCCTTTAGGTAAAGAATCAACTGATGAATTAAGAAAGTCAGCAGAAGAAAGAGCAAATTCTCTTCGCAGACTAGTTGCTTAATTTTTAAGAATTAAAGTTTATTTTTAGCAAAAATCCCAAAATCTCCGTCGTAAAAAACATTGCAGAAAAGTTTATATACCTCTCTTAGCCAATTAATTTTAGATGTTAACAATGATGAGTGCCTTAATGTTAATCGTCGGAAATTCATCTTTCCGAGAACTTGTTAGGGTATGATGTATGCGAGTGAGTTTGTAGTTCTTTTAGAGAAATTAATTTCTCTTTAACCAATATATTTTTTTAAGTACCTTCAATCACGCAAGTGTTGGAAGGACAGAAAACAAAGAATATTGTTTTCTGTAAGTACGTCGTTAGTGAGGATATGAGTGAAGTAGTAGCATTTCTTGTAACCTTCAATGTGAGTTGAAGGGACAGAGAACAAAGAATATTGTTCTCTGTAAATCATGTTACAAAATATTGTTCAACAATATAAATCCAGTTTATCCTGCTGGCGGCTACGGCTATTTGGTTTGCAATTAGACATGCAAGTCGTTTCTTTTGTTCGCAAGAATGATGGAAAGGCAAACTGCTCAGTAACACGTAGCTAACCTACCCTGGCGTCTGCGATAACCTCGGGAAACTGAGGCTAACAGCGGATAGAAGATTTTTTCTGGAATGATTAATCTTCCAAAGTTTACGCCAGGATGGGGCTGCGGCTGATTAGGTAGTTGGCGGGGTAATAGCCCACCAAGCCAGTGATCAGTAAGGGCCTTTAGCGAGGAAGCCCTGAGAGGGAATCTTAGACACTATTCCCAGCCCTACGGGGTGCAGCAGTTAGGAAAATTCTGCAATACACGAAAGTGTGACAGAGCAAGCCAGAGTGTTTTTCATATAATTTGAAAATCTTTTACGGGATGTAAAAAGTCCCGAGAATAAGGACCGGGCAAGACTGGTGCCAGCCGCCGCGGTAATCCCAGCGGTCCAAGTCGTAGCCACAATTATTGGGTCTAAAACATCCGTAGCTTGCTTTGCAAGTCTCTTGTGAAATCGGGACTCTTAAGGTTCCGGCGTGCAAGAGATACTGCTTAGCTTGAGACCGGGAGATGTAAGAAGTACGTTTAGAGTAGCGGTAAAATGCGTTGATCCTTAACGGACTAACAACAGCGAAGGCATCTTACAAGAACGGATCTGACAGTGAGGGATGAAGGCTAGGGGCGCAAAGTGGATTAGATACCCATGTAGTCCTAGCAGTAAACACTGCACACTAAACATTGGGGCCTCTTCGGGAGGTTCCAGTGCTGTAGAGAAGTCGGAGAGTGTGCTACCTGGGAAGTATAGCCGCAAGGCCGAAACTTAAAGGAATAGGCGGGGGGGTACTACAACGAGTGACGCGTGCGGTTCAATTAGATTCTACACCGTGAACCTCACCAGGATCGACAGCAGAATGAAGGTCAGTCTGAAGGGCTTACCTGACACGCTGAGAGGAGATGCATGGCCGACGTCAGCCTGTGTCGTGAGATGACCAGTTAAATCTGGTAACAGGCGAGACCCGCATGTATATTTACATTGTACAATATACAGACTGCCTTGGTAACAAGGAGGAAGGTGCGGGCTACGTTAGGTGAGTACGTCCCGAATACCCTGGGCTACACGCGCGCGGCAATGCTGCATTCAAAGAGATGCGACACCGAAAGGTGAAGCTAATCTCATAAACTGCAGCCTAGTTCAGATCGAGGGTTGCAACTCACCCTCGTGACGCTGGAATTCGTAGTAATCGGATTTTATCAGAGTCCGGTGAATAAGTCAATGCCCCTTGCACTCACCGCCCGTCAAACCAACCGAGTTTTGCATTGGCGAGACTCGTCAGAGACGAACCTTTGTAAGACAAGGTAGGTTAAGTCGTCACAAGGTATCCGTAGGGGAACCTGCGGATGGATCACCTCCTAAATTTAAAATTAAATTTTAATGACGAATAAAAATTATATTGACGGGACAGCAAACTCACTCGCATAATCTTCAACTCGTAAGACCTCAAGGACGTAAGTCCTTGACGGCTGTCAAGAACTAAAAGTTCTTGAAGGTTGGAGAGACAGGGAACAAAGAAATATTGTTCCCTGTACTTTGTTAACGTTCATAATCACAGATGAGAAAGTTTTCACAGAAAACTTTTGATGCAAGAACAGAAAACAAAGAAATATTGTTTTCTGTATTAAATGGAAAGGATTAAAACTTCAACTTTTTCAAGGAAAAGTTGAATGGAATAGAGATTTGCCGAGCAAATCTTTATAAGTCACTATGACGAGCTTAATTTTAAGGGCTCATAGTATAGTGGTAGTACACCTGATTTGCAATCAGGGGACTCGGGTTCGATTCCCGATGAGTCCATTTCGTTTGCCGACGCGAGGAACACCATAGCGTAAGCGAGGATATCCACAGCAAGAGCAAATCGAAATTATGTCTAATCTCTTTCACAATTCACAATTCACAAATCACACTCATTTATTTGAGTCTCGGGGACGAGATAAAACATCTGGCAATGGTGTCTGAAAAAATTTCAGATATCATGCAGAGATATATTCAATGAAGCAAGTAGGAAAAGGCAAGATAGAAATCTTCCAATACTTTTAGCCTCAAGGACGCAAGTCCTTGACGGCTGTCAAGAACTTTTAGTTCTTGAAGTATTGGAAAGACAAACAAAGAATGAAAAAGTTCTTTGTTTCCCATGTATAGAATAATTTTATACAGAAGAAAAATTTGATAAAAATAATTTATATCAATTATTTAGCAATTTGATACCTTCAACACGAAAGCCTCAAGGACGTAAGTCCTTGACGGCTGTCAAGAACATAAAGTTCTTGAAGTGTTGGGGGGACAGGAAATAATTATTTCCTGTAACTTACAAAAGCTATGAGACGAATAGCTTGGCTTAGATAGCGATGAAGGACGTGGCAAGCTGCGATAAGCTTGGGGGAGGCGCATGCGGCCTTTGAACCCGAGATCTCCGAATGCAACAACGTTTACGCAAGTAAATTCCGAGAGGAAAGCGTACGCCGGGAATTGAAACATCTTAGTACCGGCAGGAAAAGAAAATAAAAATGATTCCCCTAATAGCAGCGAGCGAAAAGGGAATAGGGCAAACTGAATCTCCTTTCGAAAGGAAGGCAGAGATGTGGTGGAGGTTAAGCCCCTGTTGATGAGCTGAAGTTCTCTGGAACGAGACACTTTAGAGGGTGATAGTCCCGTAGGCAAAATCAACGAGGTATACTCTGAAAGAGTAGGGCTCCCTGGATCGGAAGTCCGAATATGGCGGGATTAACCGCTAACCCTAAATATAAATCTAAGTCCGATAGCAAACAAGTACCGCGAGGGAAAGCTGAAAAGTACTCTTAATAGAGGGTTAAAAGACTTGAAATCTCGTAGCGACATAATGGTTACGGCATTACGGTGTCGTAACGTGCGTTTTGAAAAACGAGCCAAGGAGTTTGTGTAAGTGGCAAGGTTAATGAAAAGAAGCCGTAGCGAAAGCGAGTCCGAAAAGGCGTTAGTCACTTATACCAGACCCGAAGCCAGATGATCTACTCTTGAGCAGGACGAAGTTTTTCGAAAGGAGAATGGAGGTCCGAACTAGTGCTACATGCATGTGCTTGGATGATTTGAGAGTGGGGGTGAAAAGCCTATCGAATCTGGCGATGGCTGGTTCCTGTCGAAATATGCCTAAGTATAGTCTTGTTGAGCTTGTTGGCGGGGTAAAGTACGGATAGAACTTGCAGACCATTTTTGGTACGGGGTTTCTTTCCAACTCAGAACTTGTCAACTGTATTCAACAGGAATGGCGGGCGGGGCGTAAGGTTCCGTTCGAAGACCCGAACAAGGGAGACTGGAGTTAAGGTCCCTAAAAATATGTTAAGTGTAACAAAGGGAGTCTTGAACCTAAGACAGTAGGGATGTAGGCTTAGAAGCAGCCATCATTTAAAGAAAGCGTAACAGCTCACCTATCGAGGTTCGAGGCCCCGAAGATGGACAGGGCTAAACATATTACCGACACTTCAGAGGCGCTCGTGTTTGAGCGTTCTGGTAGGCAGGCATACTTTCTGCGTAGAAGTCCTTTCGTAAGAAAAGATGGAGCGGGAAGTAGAGAAAATCTTGGCATCAGTAAGATCAAATTATCCTGAGAATGGATAGCGTCGTAAGAGCAAGGTTTCCTTGGCACTATTGTTTAACCAAGGGTTAGTCAGCCCCTAAGTCAACTCTTAACTGCGGTTGGCGATGGAAATCCGGTTAATATTCCGGAACCGGCTGCTTTCGTTTAGTGCACGATTTGTTTTTGGATATGTGGCATTTCGAGAGAAATGTGGTGTGCGAAATAAGTGGAGCGTAATGCATAGATACTTAAGAATCACATCAGGCGACCCATAGATTCCGGGAGCCCATGAAAAGATTGTGCATATCTTCAACTCGCAAGAGTTGGAGAGACAGAGAATTTATTCTCTGTAGAAAGTAGTTGGCTGTACCGAGAACTGACACTGGTGCTCTAGCTGAGAAGGCTAAGACGTGAAAGGTATAAATTGGTTAAGGGAACTCGGCATATTGGCCCCGTAGCTTCGGTAGAAGGGGTGTCTATAGAAGTCCTTGATATGTAGAGGGCTTTGGTAGATTGCAATAACACGGACCGCCCGACTGTTTATCAAAAACGTAGCCGATTGCAAATCCGAAAGGACTAGTATAATCGGTGAGACCTGCCCAGTGGTGGTGTTTCAAACCCTCGTTCAAGAGGGCTAAGACCCATCAAACGGCGGACCTAACTATGAGGTTCTTAAGGTTGAACTTTTAAGAACTGCCTTACATTAAATTAAAAAATAATTTAGTGCTCTAGACTTCATAGTCTTCAATCACGCAAGTGTTGAAGAGACAGAGAATTTTTACAATTCTCTGTATTAGAAAATGATAAACATAAAAACAATTAGAGAAAATCTAGCTATTTGCTGGAACATCCGAGAATATTTTAGTACTTTAGAAATAAAGTAAAAATCTAAAATCGCGGACAATCAGCAGGAAAGATTAGTTATTAATTAACTAAAATCCTCAGAGACTTTACGCTAGAAATAATTAAAAAATAATTATTAAGATAAAGTCCGATCCTTATAGCGATATAAGGTGTGTGTTAGAATTAACAGACAGTAAAACTCGATGAGCGTAATGCCTTGTCATCTGAATGGTGACGTGCATGAATGGTTTAACGAGGTGGTCACTGTCCCTAACCAAATCCTTCTGAAATTATTGACCGGTGAAAATGCCGGTATCACCTAGTGGGAAGCGGAGACCTTGTGAACCTTTACTGCAACTTGTTGTTGTAGTGTTAAGAAGAATACATAGCATAAGTAGGAGCGTAGATGTCTAGCTTCGGCGAAGACGGAGCAACCTTGTAATACTACTTATTCTTTTTGACATTGCTCACCCGGGAGGGGACACCAGCAGGCGGGCAGTTTGGCTGGGGCGGCACCCTGCCGAAAAGATATCGGCAGGGCCTATATGGTAAGCTCATCCAGGTTGGAAATCTGGAGTTGAGTGCGAAGGCAAAAGCTTACCTGACTGTGTTTCGCACAGCAAGAAACGCAGAGACGAAAGTCGGGCTTAGCGACCCCACGTAGTTTTTTAATAGGACTCGTGTGTGGCAGAAAAGGTACTCCAAGGATAACAGGCTTGTCGCGCCCGATAGTTCATATTGACGGCGCGGTTTGGTACATCGCTGTCGGCTCTTCCTATCCTGGCTGTGCACAAGCAGCCAAGGGTGTCGGAGTTCACGCATTAAAAGGGATCGTTAGCTGGGTTAAGAACGTCAAATATAACGCTAACGATTCTGTACTAACCGCAACTATCAAAATACGCGGCGTTGCGTGCACTTCAACTTGTGAAAGTTGAAGTTCCAGCGGAACGAAGTTCTGCTAGGAGAGAAATTGCACGAAAAATAAAATCAGCTCATATCGGTGAAACCTTTTTACTTTAAATGTAGTAAGATGGTAATACCGAGGGAAGATTATAGTTAGATTTAAATAAGGGTAATTTTTGAGATTCAAATGGAAAACTTGAGAATCGGAACACATCAATTACCTAATCAAGGTGAAAATCTTGGTAAATTAGTTGAATTAGTTCTTAAAGAAGATAGAACTGATAGAAAGTTAACCGGTAAAATAGTAAGAGATGATATAGATTCTCCTTATAAAACAATTATTGAAGTAGAAGAAGAGGGCAGAAAACTATATTTTCTTGATAATGAATGTCGTTATCAAATTTTACCAAATCAATAACTATATATCCCCGTAGAGACTTAGATTTTTTATTGAAAAATAAAATAGGAACGTCAATTCCGAAAAATCTGGACTTGTAATTAATTTACAGGTAACACGCTGATCCCCTAACTCGAAAGAGAAGGGCGATGGTATAGTCCATACAAAACAAATACATAAGTTTTGATTAATATACGCGAGACAGTTTGTATGATATCTACTAGGTGCGCTATTGTCTGAGTGGAACGATCTCTGAGTACGAGAGGAACGGAGATCGGATGCCTCTGGTTTAGCAGTTGTTATGAGCAGGCTGCGCAGCTACGCATTAATGGATAAGTACTGAAGGCATCTAAGTACGAAGCCATCCGCAAGACGAGACAATGTAGGCCGTCAAAGAAGATGACGTTGATAGAGATGATGTGTAAGATCCAAGAACACGAGGATTTCAGCATGCATCTACTAATAGCCACATAAATTTCAAATTGCAAAATATTATCTTACCTTTTCCTACTTGCTTTGTTATGAATAATTCTATATTTTTTCAGAATTATTCATTAGAGAATTCTGAACAAAATTTATTCATTCATCAGAATTCTCTTTAGAAAACTCTTTTTCTTCCTAATAAACAAATTTATTAATGATAAAAATCTAATAAAAATATGAATAAAAAATGGTGGATAGTTATCTCAATAATTATAATGTTAATAATATTTTATCTTGCATCATTATTATTTAGTTCAAGCAAATCACCTCCTATAGAATTGGATGAGCCCATAAAATCACAAATAGCTGAATTATTTAAAAATAGTAGTTGATTGTTCACTATATTTTTTTCTTCAGAAACGTTTAAAAGCAATGTAAATAAGTGAAAACTATGATATCAAGAATGCCAAGAGAAAGAAAAGTAGTCTCCTTCCCAGGTAATAAATTGAGGAATAGAGTGAATCCTAAACTTGCTCTTCAATATTTATTTTTAGGAGATAGATATTTTGATGAAGCAACGGATTCAGCTTCGGGGAACATTCCTATAATGATAAGAAAGTATGAAAAAGCAGTTGCTAATTTTATCAAAGCATTAAGACACAATCCAAGAGATTTTGAATCTGAGAAGGGACTTTATAATTCTTGTATTTCATTAGGTAATCTCCATTTTGATTTAGCTAAATCTGAAAAAAAAGATTTAGTGAACAAGGCTAATGCATACCATAATGCAATAAACTGTCTTGAAATAGCAAGAAGAATTAATCCAGATTCTCTAATTTTAGGAACTCTAGGTGTAGCACACATAGAACTTGGGTGGACTAAATATAAGATGAGTTTTAGGCATGATCCAGAATATATAGATTACAATGATGGCAAATCTTGGACAGAAGATAATCAAATAGGGATATATTATCGTAAGGAAGCTCGTAGACTTGAAGGAAAGACTCTTTTGGAGCCATAAATTAAACGATAGATTTAATCTTAAAAAAGTTCATCAGTATATTTTACTTCTTTCCCGTCGAAATAATAACATCTCAATTCAGTCCAGTCAGACATTCCAACACTTTCTGTCAATAAAAAAGAGTTATCTTGAAAAAATAATAAATTAAAAAATTCAGGATTTGGCGACGTAAAATCAGGATTATATTCATCCAAATTTCTTACTTTTCTATGTTCAACGATAGTCTTTCCAACCAAATCATCCAATGTAAATCTTATTTTCTTTTTATTTTCAATAATTTTTCTAATATATTCATTGTCTAAATGCCAAGAATGATAATTTTTAGCCTCTTTTCTCGCTTCATCTAATCTTCTAAGAACCTCTTCGTCAGAAATGCCCATAACAATATAGAATTTTATTTTATATAAACGTAACGTTTAAAAGCCCATATATTTGTGTAAATTTATGAGACGCAAAAGTATAGCTGAAGTTTTAGCTGCAGAACCGAGAGAAGAAGTTCATGTGCCAGAGAAAGATAGTGCAGAGTTTGACATGGGAGATATTAGAGATAGAGTTCATATATTACATACAATGTTAGTTAAGCCTGGACAATATTTTACTTTTGGAGTTTCTTATTTTGGAGAAAATATTAATAATACAGAAAGACTATTAAAAATAGTAGAGAATTTAAATCGAGCAGGAATTCTTATAGGGCAGGAAGAAGAGGCACTTTATGGATTCAGAATACTTCATCCAGGAAAAGATAATCATCGCTATCTGGAAATATTTAGAAGAAGATAATTTATTTCTTTTCTTTAGAAACCTTTAAAAGCTCTTCAAAACCATTATTTTTGTGAGTCGGGAAGCTGACTACGGAATTTGTCATTGGATTGACAAGCGCTGTTAAAATATCAACGCTAATTCTGAGGAAGGTCCGGACATTCAAAGTTGTTTAATTACAACAAACAAAGCGATTTGCTGAAAGGCAAACGGTCGCGAGGCCGAGCAACGTAACAGAAACGACACAGCTTTCATTGAGTGATGAAGCATGCGCAGAACAAAGAAATGAAAGATATGATGAAACGTTCAACTCGTCAGAGTTGAACACGCTGGGGAAACTTCAACTCGTAAGAGTTGAAGAATCAGAGAATAAATTCTCTGAGCTTGTTCTCCGAGCGCGGACGTCTTCGCTGATGCAACCGCTATAACCGCGGGCACATGTTCAATCACGCAAGTGTTGAACAGACAGAGAATAGCAATATTCTCTGTAGACGGATGTTAGCACAGATTGTCTGCAAGTAATGTTGCGGAGTCTGACAGAATCTGGCCTACCTGGCAACACGTAAGTGTTGACGGTCCCACGGACGAAAGTCTGTGTGGACCGACTCACATTATATTCATTTTACTATACATATAAAGTGTAATTTTAAAGTAATTACAATAAAAACATTTAAATAGTCTAATTTAATCAAATTATTATGACAACAAATGAAGGTTTAGATGCTTGTATTGGGGGAATGATTGCTCAGAAATGGAGTAATGCTACGCCTGAAGAAAGAGTATCTTTTGTCAGAGATTATGAAAAGCAGAATTTAGATCATTTCTTTAGTAGGCTTCGCACTCAACTTACATATATAATTGATCCAACTAATCCATTCATAGCCGAATATTGTTATGTAAAAAATATAGTAGAAAAATCAAAAAAACAATCTTTTCCTGATAGTTCTAGAAAATAAAACTTGTATTCTTCTCCATACATATCTTTATAATTAAAAAATCAATCTTATAATCATGATTGACAAAAAAGCTTATAATCTATTAATAGAGTTTGCAATGACAAAACCTCAAGTTCGAGAAGTTTATGTTGGTTTAAGGAATGGCAGAGATGTAGCTTATTTTCATACTGGAGAGATATTAGATAGCTGGTTTAATCAAGAGTTAGCTAAATTAAGAGAAGAACTTAAACAGAAAGGGCTTGCAGATTCAGGCGTATTTTTTGAAGCAGTGCATTTTTCTCTTGACGCATTAGTTAAAAGCCCAAGATTCAAGGGAGAGCGTATTTGGGATAGAGAAAGTGCCAATAAATCACAATAATCTTTATAACTTAATAAATTTCTTTATTTTTATGGCAAGAACACCAGGTTCAGAATTTTATCGCAGACTTTTTAATTTTGCTTCAGAACATTCAGATATAGTCGAGGTTTACGATGGAATGGATTGTGAAGATGGTGACAGACTTTTTTATATTGTTTCAAATCAGCCAGATTCTAAATTAAATGAAGACATTACAGATTTTTTAATAAAGGCTAGAGAAGAATTGCCTTTAGCAAAATCTCTGGAATTTGATATTATGTCTATCCCACCAAATGCAGTTTCTCAAGTTCAGCCTTTCATAGGCGAGCAGATATGGGATAGAATACGTTTAGCTTCTTAATTAATTAAACCTATTAGTAATCTTTTTAAGCCATCTATTTGTATAATTTTAATATGGGAGTATAGCTCAATGGGAGAGCACACGATTGAAGCTCGTGCCATGGGGGTTCGATTCCCTCTACTCCCATTTTGCATTCCGCAGCGAGTCTCCGAGTTGCGAGGAGTGTCGAGCAAGAGAATGCAAAATTGTTTCACTTATTAATCGGAGGGAATCGTTCGATTCACTTCAATCACGTAAGTGTTGAAGCTTCAAGATTCATAGAATCTTGATAGTGCTCAAGAATCAAAATATATGATTCTTGACATCACCAAGAATTTGAAAAATTCTTGAGTGCCTCTACTCCCATTTTGCATTCCGCAGTTTTATTTCTTTCTAACTCGGATATAAAACAAAACTATTGATGTTACAATAAATATCTCTCCAATTATAAATTTCCCCCACATATAACTCGCAGGGATATAATCTGAAATTATTTCAATAAATTTAGAATTAGTCGCCAAATTAAAAAATTCTTTGGCAAATCCTCCACCAATAATAAGATTTGAATAATCATATAAAAATGTATAAAGAATAATCAACGCCCCCGCAATGAGGAATGTCCACTCTCTTGCATTCAAATTAATCTTTTTGCCTTTATCTTCAAAACAAATTATCAATAGTCCCAAAGTCATCATAGTCAAAGAACAGATAATTGGTGCTAAGACTGGGCTAACCCAAGGCAACGGAATCAAGAATAATAAATCCCAAGTCAGCCACGAAGCAGGCCAATCCAGTATCACTTTTAGCCAAATATAATAAAATAAATCCCAAACAGCAAAACTATATAGAAAATAAGCAAATCTCACATAAAATTTTTTAGCCGCCAAAAAACCAATAGAAGCAAGCATTACTATTGTAAAAAATTCTCTAACCCATTCAATATTCAAAACCCAAGGTTCAATAAATCCTTTGAGTGGAAAGTCAAATCCTCCAAGATAATATAATTTTCGCAGATAAACAACAACTGTTGTCTCTAAGAAAGCCATTGCTATAGCAAATATAGTCACAACAGCTATTTTTTTATAGTTATCACTTTTCATCTGAATCTCCCATTGCCTTAACGACATTAGAATCTATCATTACAATTTCTCCGCAGCTCTTCACATGCTTCCACCTAACTAAGATTCTCTTTCCAGCAAATTTCTTTTTATCAAGCTTTATCTTCAAGCCATAAATTTTATTATCGCCAAGCATTACATCTTCTATCTTTCCGATATAATCTCCGTGAGAGACATAAACTTTCTTCTTAATTAATCCTCTGACATGATTATCAGGATATCCTAATATCTTTTCTATAAATTCCTTTATTTTCTGCCTATATACAAAGATTAGAAGACTCAATGCAATTACAAGAATCAAAACACTTCCAGTTAATTCAATATTATCTAATATCATTCCTTCAATTGAATATCCGGTTATATGACTGCTGTTAATTAAAATCATATAAGCAAATATCCCAATTAATAGGGCAATTATATATTTAGCATTTCCCTTGAATACATTTCTTATGCTTTGCAGTAATTTTTCTCTTTCTGAATGATAAACTGATTTGTTTATCTTGTTTCTTTCCTTTAATTCATCAAGATGCTTAAGCTTGGATTCCAAATCATTTATCTTTCTATTCTTGCGTTTCTTTCTTATGATAATTATCAGAATAAAGATGAATAATATTAATATTCCTAATCCGATGCCTCCCATGATTAAATAGGATTTATCTATTTTAATATTCAAAACTTCTGGTTCTTCTTCAGCAATCTTATCTTTCTTTAAAACTATAAAACTATCTATTGCACCTATAATTTTATCCGAATATTGCAGTTTTGCATTCACATAATAAGTTCCTTCTCTCAAATCTTCAGGCAAGGTAATCTCTCTTACAATCTTTAATTCTGTCAGGATTGCTACTTTTTCTTCGGTTTCACTGATAACAATATTTTCATCAGCGTCTTTTATAGAATAACTAAATATTGCATCCTTTATTTCTTCTGTTCCAAGATTATACATAATATACTCTATCACAATATTTTCTCCAGGCTTGATTATTTTATAATTCTCTAATACTTCTGCCGAAATATCAAATTTATACATTGGAACAATTACTCTCGCAGTTATATCAGAATCTCCTCCACCTCCTCCGCCTGTTCCTCCCGAACCAACTGTCGCACTTACTGCTTCAAATGATTTTGATGCTCCTGCTGTTTGAGCGCCGTAAGTTACAGATACTTTAAACCAATAAGTTCCAGCATCATTCACATTCAATGTTAAAGAAGGATTCCATGATTCTCCCGCAGCTATAAGCTTTGAACCCGAGCCATAATCTATATCATCTCCTCCTCCGCACTGATTTGATTGTTGTGAAACTACACAATACTCATAAGGATATTCGTAAGCAACACTTCCTTCATTAGTTATGGTGACATCTGCAGTTATCGTAGGTATTGTGCT
>JAUXUB010000018.1 GCA_030680955.1 bacterium
GCAATCTATTTTGATCAGGCTGGATTGCCACGCTTCGCTCGCAATGACGGGTCGAGGTGACGCGCATAACCTACAATGATGGGAGGAATTACTATGGTGCCTGGTGCAGTTCAGAATTTAATGTAGGTAATAGAATTTACACTTGAGCAATTTTAAAGATATAAACTCGTATCTTTTATAAATGTGTTATAATAAAGCCAATGCCAGGTAGTAGAAATTCAAATGTCGCTCTTAGTGACAAGGATTATTAAGATAATATTATCTGGTTGACTAGAAAATAATATCTAAAAAATAGTGTTGTATAATTTATTATTATTGAATTTTCACTACCTGGCAATGACAGTATTTAAAAAAAAGCTTCTTATAAATGTTGGATTAATCCTCGTAGTTCTGCTTTTTGTATCAGGCAGTCTTTATTATATTATTGGCAAATTCAATAGTATCAATTCCGAAATTCTTTACTATAAAGAAAGGGTGCATGCCGCGCAACAAGAAATTAAAGAGTATTCTAGTCTAAAGGGAGATAATATAAAAGCCGCATCAGCACTTTCAATTATTCGTAAAGCAATTCCACTTTATGATGATCTTTTTATGTTTAGAGCAGATATGGAGAAGCTTGCACGGATTCGCAGTCTTAGTTCTGGTTTTTCATTTGGAGCTGAAGTACCAAGTGGTGAAAGTACGCTAGGATATATTAATTTTAATATGAGCCCAGAAGGTGATCTAAAATCAGTACTAACTTTTATTAAAGATATTGAAAGTTCTAGTTATTTACTTGAATTGAACCAAGTTTCAGTAAGGGGTTCAGGAAATAATTCGACAGGTAGACTTGATGGAAAAATATTTTTCGTAGAAGAATTAAAAAAATCAGCAGACCTTTTGCATAATTAGATTCGTTACGAGATTTTCAAATTTGTGGCGAGACGAAGTGAAAATTTTGAAGCATATACAAGAAGTATACGTTGATAAATTTTCACAAAGTCGTAGCCCAAATTTGGAAATTGCAGTAGAATATTAATTATGCATAAGGTCTAGTAAATAATTAATGTTCAAAAATCTGGCAAAACAAAAAAGGGAAATATCATTCGCGGGAAGCTCCTTGTTAATTTCAATTATGTTAATAATGATTTCTGTTTGGAGTTTGCAATTTCTCGTAGTTAGTTTAAATAATGCATTAACAGAGAAGGAAGTGAATCAGAGTCAAATTATAAAGTTTGATTTAGAAGAGTTTAATAAGCTGGGATTTAAGGAATAATTTTTAGTGCGCTAGACAAAGTTGAAAAAAATCAGTAGTATATTTTTGATTGCGCGCGTAGTTCAGTGGTAGAACGCGTAACTGATAATTACGAGGTCGAAGGTTCGATCCCTTCCGCGCGCACCACGTAAAAACTCTTCGAGTTCACGTGGCACAGCCGAAAGGCGGCCACTGAAATGATACCATCCCCAATTAACCACTACTCTTTTAATCTCGTCTTTGCGAGGAGGAACGACGAAGCAATCCAGATTTATCCCATTATTTCCTGGATTGCCGCGGGCTTCGCCCTCGCAATGACAAAAGTCTTATAGGAAGGGGTTAATTGGGGATAGTATGAGAAGTTAGTTTTTAGAGTGCCCCGTGGAAATTGTTATCAATTTCTTTACGGGGAGTGCCTCGTGAGACGTGGTTGCGAAGCCTCGTAAAACTTCGCACGAGGCAGAGCAACTTTACGTCTTTTACGAGGAGTGCCTCGTGTAGAATGCGTCACATTGATTCTTAATTTTAAATAATTAATGCGCGGTTAGCTCAGTGGTGGAGCGCTTCGTTGACATCGAAGAGGACAGAAGTTCGATCCTTCTACCGCGCACAAATCTATTTTATTCTTCTATTATGGAGCCTAAATTAATATTTGAGAATGATAGTTTTCTAGCTTTAAATAAGCCGGCTGGCATGTTAGTGCACTCTGTAAAAATCACAAAGAATAAATTATTGTGCGATAAAAATGAAAATACGCTAGTGGATTGGTTGCTTGAAAGATATCCAAAAATAAAAAACGTCGGAGACGATCCTATAAATCGTCCGGGAATTGTCCACCGTTTAGATAAGGATACATCTGGCGTAATTTTAGTCCCCAAAACACAAGAATATTATTTGTATCTCAAGAGTCTCTTTCAAAACCATAAAATAAAGAAAACTTATCTAGCTTTAGTAATTGGAGAACTTAAAGAAAAAGAGGGGATTATTTCAAAACCAATTGGTATCAAAGAAGGCACTATAAAACGTTCTGTATTTTCTAAAAAACTAGCCAAGGAGGCGATTACGGAATATAAAGTATTAAAAACTATTTCACCCTCCCAAGTTTTGGCCAGCCAAAATTTTGACATCGCCCTCCTAAACTTTTTAAAAGTTTTGGAGGGTAAACAAAACTTAGGAGGGCAAGTAAAAATTTGGGAGGGTAAGTCTGCGCGCGATTCTTTAAGTCAGCTTGAGTCAGCGACTGTGAGTTTGCTCGAAGTGACTCCAAAAACAGGTAGAACGCATCAAATTCGTGTTCACCTTTCTTCAATAGGGCATCCAATACTAGGAGATGAGCTTTATGGCAATAAGCTTTCAAAAGCTTTAAGTCAAAAACTTAATATAAAACGTCAATTGCTCCACGCTTTGTCTATTGAACTGGAAATTGCCCCAGGCAAAAACATTAAAATAGAGTCAGAACTTCCACTGGAATTTAAAAAATTTAGTGACTAATTATTGTCTCCGCTTGTCGAAGACTTACTTTAATCCTATCGAAGTCGGACTTCGATAGGATGTCTGTCCTTGCGAGGGTCATCCCGAAGCAATCCATTTGATTAGATTGGATTGCCACGCTTCGCTCGCAATGACGGGAAGCGTGGATTCGTCTTTGCGAGCGTAGAGAAGCAATCTAGTCCGTCATTGCGAAGGTTATCCTGAAGCAATCTATTTAGGTGGATTGCTTCGCTCCGCTCGCAATGACGGAAGGTGGTGTGATGACCGGGAAAATTACCTTACGCCGCTTACAACGACCAATCCCTTCCTATCCGTCATTGCGAGGAGGCTTTTGCGCCGACGCGGCAATCCCTGTCTTTATTAAATTTTAACGATTGTTAGACGCACAAATTTTTACAAACCTGATGTGTGTAGGAATTGTAAAAATTCTAAAAAGTTATCCAGGTAGTAGAAATGCGAGTTTTGAGATGTGATTTCGTTTAGCAAACGTTGATCTAAATTTAACGATTTAGTATTCTAGTTTGGAGCCAAAAAAACGCTCGCATTTTCACTACCTGGTTATCCACAGCTACCATTATCAGGATATGATGTATAATAAATACATCATTATTCAGCATAATTATTTATGAAAAGGGGATTTACCTTATTAGAGCTTCTTATAGTAATTGGAATTTTGGCAGTTCTAGCAACAGCAGCAGTACTCGTCTTAAATCCTGCGGAACTCCTTCGACAAGCAAGAGATTCAACAAGAGTTGCTGACCTGACTAGTTTACATAAAACTGTAGCTCTATATTTAACAACTATAAAAAATCCTCTTATGGATAATGGCGGAGGGCATTGCGCAGATCAGCCAGCTGCCAGCCATAGAGTCTATAGTAATCTTGAGGGCGCAACATCTAGTCTAACTACTTTTCCTTACGTGAGTGCCGTTGTTGTATATCCTGATAACGTATCCACTACTATTTCTAGGGCCGTAGATGGAAGTGGTTGGTTGCCTGTTAATTTAACCGCTATGGCTAATTCACCGCTAAGTAAATTTCCTATTGATCCAGTAAATGCAACATCAACTTCTTCGAGCACAACCTACGTTTATATTTATGGATGTGATGACGCTTCAGATACTTGGGTTATAACGGCTAGATTAGAAAGTGATAAATATATCAATACATTAGGTATTCAAACCAGAGATGGTGGGCAGGATGATGCTATTTATGAAATCGGCAATGCACCTAAGTTGCAAATTTTATAACCAAGAATATTTATCCCATTAGAAGCAGATCTCGATTAAGTCTACATTTAAAGCAATCTTAAAAGCTAAATAATATGCTTTTTTAAGAACAATGACTATTTTAATGCGATTACGGCTTCTAACGGGATTTATCCACAGGGCATTTTGAGAATAGTGTATGATTAATACTATACTCAGCATGTGAGTATATGAGTTAGAAAAAATATTATTTAACTTTAAAGGTCGACGTCTTTTAAAGAGCGATATTCTCTAAAATAAAAAAATAAAACAAAATAAAACTTTACCCTCCAAAATTTTATAGATTTAGGAGGTAACCCTTAAAACTTTTGTTTGTCTTTCAAAAAATTTATTATAATTTAGGATAATAAGCAAAAATTTAGGAGGGTAAAATTAATAAAAAAATATGCAAAAAAAAGGTTTTACATTATTGGAATTACTTATCGTTATTGGAATTTTGGCAATTTTGGCAACAGCGGCAGTACTCGTCTTAAACCCTGCTGAACTCTTGAGACAAGCTCGTGATTCAACTAGAGCATCTGACTTGGCAGGAATAAATACTACTTTAGGTTTGTTTTTGAGCACAGTTAATAATCCTATGATGGATAATCGTTCTACTACGAACTGTAAAAGCGGCGCTGCTCCAAAAACCTATAGCGCATTGGCAGGTGCTACATCAAGTTATGCAACTTTTCTGTATCTTGGTAGCCAAGCTAACGCGGATACTGCTCCCTATAATTTCACCGCAAGTTCTTCAAGGAATGTTGATGGTTCTGGATGGTTGCCCGTTAACTTGGGATTAATAACGGGTGGTGCTCCGCTTTCTAACTGGCCGGTAGATCCAACCAATTCTTTAGCGTCTGGTAAAATGATTACATATACATATGGTTGCGATGATACAAATGATCAATTTGTAATTAGCGCTATATTTGAGAGCGTTAAATATGCTGGCAGCACTGACTTAGATTTAGATGCTAAGGATGGTGGGTATGATTCAGGATTATATGAAATTGGTACGGCTCCAGGTTTAAGAATCTAAATAAATTAAAGCAATGCTAATATTGATCTTGATATTAAGATTAGTAATTACTGGTTTAATTTTGGGATCGTCTTTTACGAAAAAGGGACGATCCTTTTTGTCTACCTTTCGCAAATGGATTTTTTTTATTTCAGTTTTGATAATTTTCGCCTCTATTATTTATATATCGGTTTTGCAATATCAATTTTGGAACGGTAACGCGGTGACAAAAGTTTTAAGTTCTAACGATTCATTTGGTATGGAGCTCGATAAGTTAGGTGTTAAATTTGTCGCCGCATATCTTGACCCAGTATTTTATGCTATAAATACCTCAATTAAATTTATATTTCCAAGCTATAACGGAGGTACATATTTATTATTTTATCTGCTAACAAGGCTTTGGGGGGAATATATTATCTCATTTATTTTTGCCTTACTTTTTTTGTGGGCAATGCTATATTTAAATCATAGGTATGAGAATAGATTTTTTTATGATGAGGAACCATATTTTGGAGCCACCGCTATTTTTCTAACAGGTTGGCCTGGTTGGCTTTATTATTTGATTATTTTACTCACTTTATTTTTGATATTTAATGCAGTAGGAACAATAATGACAAGAACAGGAATTAAAATGGGATCAATATTAGGACATCCGACTACCGAAGACAGGGGAGCAGAATATTTGGGTAGTCAGATGTCAGGGGAACAAGGGGAAATTTTGACATCAAATATTATGAAGTCCGATGTCCGGGGGCAACAGAACAATATTTGGGACATCGGACTTCACGGAGATAGTCAGATGTCAGGGGACATCGGACTTCATAGAGAAAGCAAAAGCCCAGAAGCATCAGATGTTGGCAAAGATCAATATTTAGGAAGTCGGACTTCCGAAGAGATCTCGGGAACATCTAGATTTTCCTTTTATTATTTTTGGTTTCCTGTCGCAATTGCGATAATTCTCCTTATGGCTTATACGCAGCAAACTTTGCCCTATTTCAACTTGTTGAAAATCTAAATACAAATTTAATGATTTTACTGGTTCTGTAAAGATTAGTGTATCTGTCTTATTGCCTGAGCTTGTCGAAGGCATACCTTGATTTATTATTTTCCGTCTTTGCGAGCGAAGCGTGGCAATCCAGACTAAATAGATTAACACTCAAATAGATTGCTTCGGGATGACCCTCGCAATGACGGACTTAATTGCTTCGGGATGACCCTCGCAAAGACAGAAGAACAATCACTAATGAAGTTATTATCGTATTTTTTCTGGATTTTACTGGTCAAACTGACGATCGTCAGATTGACCAGTAAAAGTAAAAATGCGCAGTGCTTTAAAAATTAGGGTGTGGTTGTGGTATAATCAGGTAGTAGAAACTTGAGTGTTTTGAGCTTAAATAGTTAAGTCAGTATATAATATTAATTTACGCAAACTATGGTTAGAAGTATGCTTAGATGCAAGATGCTCGAGTTTTCACTACCTGATATAATGAAAGCAATACTAAAGATAAAAGATTAAAAATTAAAAAATAAAGATATCAACTCGTTCGGGTTTCCTCGTATTTTATTTTTGATATTTGATATTTAATTTTGAGCAATAGCGAATGGTTCACATCCCTTCACAAAAATTAAAAGAACAGCTTCTTAAAGACAAACTCATTACTAGTGAGGCTTTTGACGCGATAGACAAAGAAGCTTCGCGCATGGGTCAGGATTTGTCCGATCTTTTGATTTCGCGTAATATAATGCGGCGTGGTTATTATTATAATATCCTCTCCGCTTTTTTTGGAACTGAGATGGCAAGTTTGACAAATAAAGTAATCAACCAGGAAGTATTAAAACTTGTACCAGAGGATATCGCGAGAGCCAGACGTGTCATTACTTTTGAGCAGAATGGTAATATAGTTTCAGTTGCCATGGAAGATCCGACCGACATCAACACACTCGAATTTTTAAAGAAACGCCTCAAAAAAGATATTAAACCATTTTTGGCTCTTCCAGAAGATATTGATAAAGGTTTTGTATTATATGGCGCGGAATCATCAAAAGATTTCAGAAAACTTATTGAAGAAAATATTTCAGCGTCGCTACGGAGTCGTGCTCGCGGTGACGAAGAAAAAGCAGCAGAAATTCCTATAGTTTCTATAGCAGACAATATTGTTGCTTACGCTTATGCGCTTCGAGCTTCAGATGTGCATCTTGAAATGTTGGAAACAGAAGTGCTACTTCGTTATCGTATTGACGGTGTACTTCGCGAAATTACCCGAATGCCCAAATTAATCAGTTCTGCTTTGGTTGCCAGGTTTAAGTTGCTTGCAGGACTCAAGCTTGATGAACACTTCACACCGCAAGATGGACGCTTTCGTCAAAAATCGGGCCCAGAAACAGTTGATCTTCGTGTTTCCATTGTGCCGACTTCAAATGGAGAAAAGGTAGTTATGAGGTTGCTTGCCGCAACACAACGTCCACTTTCACTTGAGGATCTTGGTATGACCACTAAAATGATCCAGATTGTGAAAAAAAATATTGAGAAATCTTACGGTATGTTTCTTGTAACTGGACCAACTGGTTCTGGAAAAACAACAACCTTGTATTCGGTATTAAATATGTTAAATCATCCAGAGGTAAATATTGTGACTATAGAAGATCCAATAGAATATAATATAAAATATGTAAATCAAACTCAAATAAACACTCAAGCGGGTATAAATTTTGCATCTGGTCTTCGAGCTTTTTTGCGCCAAGATCCAGATATTATTTTAGTAGGTGAAATTCGAGATGAGGAAACAGCCGATATTTCCGTTAATGCCGCTCTTACTGGTCACTTGGTATTAAGTACACTTCACACAAATGACGCACCAACAGCAATTCCTCGCCTTTTTGATTTAAAAGTTGCTCCGTTTTTATGTACTGCGGTTTTAAATGCAATAATGGCCCAGCGTTTGGTTAGGCAGATTTGTACGGAATGTATTTATTCGTATACGCCTGAGGCGAGTCTTGAAGGTACAATTAAAATGCAGACCAAAATTTTAGGCTTAAAAGAAGAGTTCAAAATGCCTAAGCGACTTTATAGAGGAAAAGGTTGTTCGGTTTGTGGTGACTCCGGCTATAGAGGACGTTTAGGAATTTACGAAATTCTTGACGTTACCGAGGAAGTAAGAAAAGTTATAGTTGACGATGATTTTAATTTAGATAAACTTCGCATAGCGGCGCGGAATAGTGGTATGATTACTATGTTTGAAGATGGATTAAATAAAGTAGAGCGTGGCGTAACAACAATAGAGGAGGTGCTCCGGGTTATTAGGGAATAAATTAACAGCTGACAACTGACAGCTGACAACTGACTAGAAAACAATTTCTTCTTTAGTCATATGTTAGATGCCATGTGTCAAATGTCATCAAGTGAATCCCGTACGAAGCCGCGATCGCCTTAAATAATATTACATGCAAAAATTTACACTAAAGTCGTTTATTAAAATTAAATCTGCAGGCCGTGTTTAATCGCGATCTGCTTCGTACGGGATGAAGTTTCAATTTACAGCTATACAAACAGATGGAAAAGTAATAGAGGGTGAGACAGAGGCAGGGACCCCAGGTGATGTATTGGAACAGCTTGGCGCAAAAGGACTGCGTCCTATTTCCATTAGGCCGATCAGCACAATGTTTCAAGTGCGCAGAAGTGTATTTGGCGGATCAATCAATGCGCAGGATCAAATATTTATTACGCGTTATTTAGCGCTAATGCTTAAAGTAGGAACCGATCTTTTTCGTGCCATAGATATTTTAATTGAGGATTTTGACAAGGCAGAGGTTAAGGCACTTTTAATAGAAATGAGAACCAATCTAGAAAAAGGCGTTCCCTTTTATATTACCTTCGCCAATCATCCAAAAGCTTTCTCTCCAGTTTTTGTAAATATGGTAAAGTCTGGTGAACAGTCTGGAAATTTAGACACGGTGCTAGAGAATTTAAGTGTATCGCTTGAAAAAAACGAAGCACTTAAATCAAAAATAAAAGGAGCGCTTATTTATCCAGCTATACTTCTAGTGGCTTCACTTATAATTTTATTAGGGCTTGTGAGTTTTGCACTGCCAAAGCTTTCTGAAGTTTTTAGTAGTGGAAATTTTAACCCACCAACATTTTCGCGTGTTGTTTTTGCAGTTGGTGCTTTTTTTGGAAAATACGATGTAATAATCTTGAGTTCGATCGCAATTTTCGCAATTACTATTATCGTGTTTTTTAAAGCTAGCGTGACTTTTAGAAAAGTAATGCTCCGTTTTTTAAAAAAACTTCCTGTTGTTAAAAAGGTGGCTCATAGAATTGGTATTCAACGTTTCGCTAGCGTTCTTGCCCAATTAATGAAAGCCGGACTTCCAATTATTGATGCGCTTGAACTTACTGCGGATTCGGTTGGCGACGACGATATTAGAGCTTCACTTTTACGAATTTCACGCGAAGGTATTACAAAGGGAACGACCATAGGAGATTCATTTAAAAGGGAAACAGCATTTCCTCGCGTGGTTACAAACCTTATCGCTATATCTGAAAAATCTGGTCATATTGATGATGTACTAGACACTATCGCGCGTTTTTATGAGGTAGAAATAGACGAGTCACTTAAAACTCTGGTTGCATTTATTGAGCCAGTTATGTTAATCGGTATCGGAGGAATTGTGGCAACAATTGCGCTTGCAATTATAGTGCCGATCTATCAGTTAGTGGGCCAAATCTAAATTAGAATCTAGAATATTGAATTTAGAATATGGTATATAAAGAATCTAATATAGAAAATAAATTTGAAGTAATATACAAATATAAAATTAATGTTTAAAATTCCAAATTCCAAATTCCAAATTCCAAATTCACACCGCGGGGGTTTACCCAGCACCACTTTTACTAAAGATAATAGTCTTGAATATATAAGTAGTGGCTCTTTTATTAATAAATTATCAGCTAATAAGGTCAGTAAAAGTGGTGTTAAGCAGAGAGTGGGTAAACCCAGCACCACTTTTGCTCATCGCAAAAGTGGTGCTGGGTTTACCCTAATAGAAATCATAGTTGTAATGGCTATTATGGCAATACTCGCAACAGCAGGAACAACGAGTTTTTTAGGATTTCGCAATAAAAATCGACTCAAACTTGCAGGAGACGAAGTGAGTTCATTGCTTAGATTGGCTCATGACAGGGCAGTATCTCAAGAAGAAGGTAGTTCTTGGGGGGTTCATTTTGTAAATAATTCAACTGATTCAAGTCCTTATTTTGTGGTTTATTATGGAAATGTTCCATCTGGTCCGTCTCCGACTGGTGGGACTACCTCATCAATAAAATATTTAGATGCTTCTCTTAAATTTGTATCCCCATCATCAAGCGCTTTGCCATATACTACCACAACCCTTTTCAATCAACTTACTGGAAATTTATCAAATAGCTCACCTGTTGTTATTAGAATAGCATTACGGAGTGATACTAATTCAAGCACTACAATTACAGTATACAATAATGGAAGAGTGGATTATTAGTGTCTGGAATTTAGAATATCGAATATAGAATTTAGATTACAAACAAAAAATGAATGGAAAAAAATCAAAATAAAAAACCTAATATTACTCGTCTTTGGTGGCCAAATTCCAAATTCCAAATTCCAAATTCTAGAGAGGGGCAGTCTCTGATAGAAATTCTTGTTGGCATCGCTATTATGTCCATATTTTTAACTGGGGCCGCAATAATGATGATTAATATTATAAAAATTGGAAAAACAAACCGTTCCGCTCAAACTGCGCAGGATTTAGCGTCCGAACTTTTAGATAACGTAAAAGCAATCAATTCTTCAAATTGGCAGAACCTTTATAGTCTTTCACCAAAAGGTTCAAGTACTCCGTATTATGCAACTACAACTTTAAATGGTCTTCAAGTTACAACAGGGCAAGAATTATTAACGATAGATAATATGGTTTTTACTCGATATTTTTATATAGAAAATGTCTGTCGTGATAGTAGCGGAGGAACGGATGGTACTGGAGTGGTAGTAGGCGTAAGTGATACTTTAGTGTGTTCGCCCGCGTTTGAAGATCCTTCATCGCAGAGAGTTACAGTAAGGGTTACTTGGCTGGATTCTGACGGTAAAACTCTTACAGAATTTATAACTCGTTTTGCAAACGCTGTAACATCACAAGCGTCGTGGCAGGGCGGGCCGGTGGGAGACTCTGTATCACTTGTAGCAACTACAACTTTTGCAAGTTCTTCAAATATTGATTTTTCCTCAAGCACTGGTGCGATTCAGATACAAAACCCCTAAGGGTTTTGTATCTGACACATAACAACTAACATATGACACATAACATTTGACACATGACAATTAACAAACAACAGACAACACACAATTAACAACTAACATATGACAAAAAATAAAAAAACAAACACGTTTTATTCCCAGGTTTATTCTAAGTTAGATGTCAGTGGTCAAATGTCAGATGTGCCTCGAAAAGGCCAGTCCCTTATAGAAATTGTTGTAGCAATTGCCCTGGCTGGGGTTCTCTTAGGTGGCGCTGTAGCTATGATTGTAGCTTTTACTCGCTCCAATAAAAAAGTTCAAGAAGTTCAAACAGCAATTGATTTAGGAAATCAACTCACTGACAGTGTTAGAGTGCTTGCAAATTCAGATTGGAACGCATTTTATCAATTAAATAAGACACCCTCAAATCACTACACCGCCTCTACAAGCCCTCCTTCTTCTCTAAAACAAGAATTATGGGCATCATCAACTTTAACTGGCGGTGAAACAATACCTATTCGTGGAATTACATATGCTCGGTGGTTTTATGTAGAAAATGTTTATCGCCTAGATTCAAATGATAGTATAGTGCCAGCAGGAACTCCGCTTTCTACTTTAGATTCCTCAACTCAATTTATTGTAATTCAAGTTCAGTGGAATAATGATCCAAATAGTATAATGAATTTTTCGCAATACTTAACTCGTACTCGTCGCAATGAAGTATTTCAACAAACCGATTGGTCTGGTGGCCCTAATCAGGAAACTTTTCCAAATGAAAATGCGAATAATAGATTTGCTACTTCAACGGTAGATATTAATGGAATATCCACGATAGACTATTCAAGCTCTAGCGGTTCGCTTTATTTAATTGGCGGTGTACCTGGTAATGCTTCTGTTACATCATCAGTTTTTGATACACAGAGTAGTTCGTCATTAAACTCTATATTATGGCAGGGCGCTAATCCCAATCCCGTGAAGACTTTTGTTAAGTTTCAAATAGCTTCAAGCACCAGCCCTAGTGGTCCATGGAATAATTTTGTTGGTCCTGGCAATAGCCAGAGTCTATATTATCCCATTACGAACCAGGCTACTGCTGGAACCTCTTATGTGATTGATAGACAGAATTTTAATGGTACAAAATATTTTCGCTACAAATTATATATTGACGTAGACGCTGGTGGTACCTCTCCTCGCATAGATGATGTTATAATAAATTATAGCCCCTAGGTATTAGAATATTGAATTTAGAATATAAAAAAATAAAATGAAAAAATATAAAAATTCCAAATTCCAAATTCAAAAATTGGGTTCACCCAGCACCACTTTTACTAAAGATAATAGTATTAATGATATGCGTAGTGGCTCATTCGCTAATAAATTATTGACTAATATGCCCAGTAAAAGTGGTGCTGGGTTTACCCTTATTGAAACTCTGATTTATATTTCTATTTTTGCGATGGTCGGGGGACTACTAGTAAATATCTTAGTTGATTCGCTTAAATTAAACACAGAGGGTCAGTCAACGCGCGCAGTCACAGAAGAAGGGCGTTTTGTAGTAGAAACCGTTAAGCGCCTTGTTCGTGAGTCTAGTTTAATTGATATGAGCACAACAACTCCGCAGGGGACCCTCATACTTCGGATGAACGATTCCACAAAACGAGACTTTGTTCACGTTTATGCATCAGGAACCAAAATTTATATGGCAGAAGGAGTAATTGGGAATGATGGAGCGTCGTCTACCCCTTGTTCATCAATCATCGCGCCAGTGTGTGCTTTAAATGCTCTTACTGATGATAAAGTTTCAGTAAACTCTTTGTCATTTAGAAGATTTTCAAATGCGCCAGGTAACGATACACTTCAAATAGATTTTACTCTTTCATATAATACAAGCGCTACTTCCTCTAAGTTTAGTAAAGCTTTTCAAACTGGGATTGCGCGAGTGTCGGCCGCAGTATTTGATTCGGATTTAATACCAAATGGTAGTAAAAGTATTGGTGTATCTGGACAAAAATGGCTAGATGGATATTTTTCCGGAGATCTTAATGTCGGTCGCTCAATTATAGCTGGTGGATCAAATTTGTTTAAAGTTGATTCAACAAATAATAAAATTGGTATTGGGACATCAAATCCGTTAAAAAAACTTCATATTAGTGGAGGAGATGTATACATTGATGGCAATGGTAAGCTTATATTCTATGCAACAAGTACGTGTTATTCGCTTTCTTTTAATGAGAATGGTTCATTTTCTACTTCTTCAGTTAGTTGTTTGTAATTATGGCATAATCGTACTAAAGAAGTAAGTTCAGAACATAAGATAAAGTGATTAAGTTATAGCCTAATAATACAATACCATCCCCAATTAACCACTTCCTATAGGATTTTTGTCATTGCGAGGGCGAAGCCCGCGGCAATCCAGAAAATAACGGGATAAATCTAGATTGCTTCGTCGTTCCTCCTCGCAAAGACGAGGTTAAAAGAGTAGTAGTTAATTGGGGATGGTATAATAAGAAATTGTCTTAGGCAGAAGTATCGCTGGGGGAAATATGATATAATAACGATACAATAAATATTAAAAATCCAATATCAAATATACATATTAAAAATAAAATTTTAAAAAGGTTGCGTCGCGACATCACATTTTTTATTTTTTATATTTAATTTTCGATATTGAGCTATGCGATTCATGTCTACAAATTTAAAAATACTCTGGACTTTAGTTGTTGTATTATTTGCAGTAACGATTTTTTTAGCATTTCAGTTTATTAATAATTCAAGTACTTCAAATAAAAACGAAGCTTACTACGCAGTTTATATGGATTCTGGTGAAATTTATTTTGGAAAACTAATTCGTAATTCATCACTCACTTTAAATGATGTATATTTGTTAGTTAGATTGCAGGATAATGCGGAGAAACCTTATGCTTTAAAAAGGCTAAAGGATGAACAGTGGGGGCCGAGCGATTCATTAGATTTAAACCCGTCAAAAGTTGTTTGGATGACAGAGCTTAGAAGCGACAGTGAGGCATTAAATGCTATTAAGAGTGGGGGAAATGGAGCGGCTCCTACCAATTACATTCCATCTCCGTCAACGACAGCAGAACCATCACCTAAGTTGTAAAGTAATCGCACAAAAATTTACAATTTACAATTTACATTTAATTTCTAATGTTACAATTATCAAATAGTTTGAAAATTAAAAAATTAATTCATTAAATGAAAATTGCGAAATGTTAAATTGTAAATTAAGATCGCTCACAATTTTCACAAATGCCACCCATTACTCAACATCTTTTATCTAGTGCTTATTACGCAAAACAGGGCGTAGCTGTTTTACCTTTAATGATTTTGATTGGCGCAATTATTATTGAAATCTCTATTGTTGGTGGAATTTTGGCATTTTATGGATCAACTTCAAATCTCTCAATCCGAGCAAGTCAAGAAGCGCTATTTACGGCTCGTTCTGGCATTGAAGATGCAAAACTTAAATTAATTAGAAATAAAGACATATCGGCAATCGTTTATACCGTTTCCGTTAATTCTGGCGCCGCGACTACCACTGCAAGTACATCAATCTCCATCGCGCCTGTATGTCCTGCAACACAAAGAATTATCGTAGCGACTTCTACAGTTTTTCGTCGCACCAAAACCATTAAAGCAATTGTTAATATTGACTGCATCTCAGGCAAAGTAGATTTAATCTCGGAGGAAGAAGTAACTAATTGAGAAATATAAAATATTAAAAATAAAAAATCAAAATTAATGATTGCATTGCCTTTCGCCTTTAAGATAAATGACGATGCTCTATTGTATTCAAATTTCAAACCTTATATTTATGATTATTTAAAAAAAGAGCTATGATGCCATTTCTTAAAAAAATTATACAATTACTAAATCCGTCACCACGTATTGCTGGTGTGGAGATTTCCGATTTTTACATAAGATTTTTTTATTATAAAAATGAAAAATCTATGAATCTTGATATACGCCTAACACCGGGTGTAATTAAAGATGGCAAGGTAATTCAGAAAGATAAACTAAAGGAAGCTTTTTCAAAAATGATGGAGAAATTGGGGAAAAAAGCAAAAAAACTACCCCATATCATTATTACAACTCCATCCTCGAGTGTATTCCTCCAAACTTTTAATTTACCATATCTTGCTCCAGATAAGGTTCCTGAAGCTGTCAAATTAAATCTGCAAATGATTTCTCCTCTTCCTATTGCCGAGGCTTATACAGACTGGGATGAAATAGGCGAAGATAAGACGAGCGGACAATTAACTTTTCTCGGTGTTTTTGCGGATCGCAAAAACATTGATGCAATAGTTGATGCGTGTCGTGAGGCAGGATTTGTTGTTGTCGCAATTGAGCCCTCAATTTTTGCATTGCAGCGCGCTGTTTTGAATTCAACCCCAGAATTAGATGCGGAAGATTTTTATATTTTACTAAACGTTACTAATGAAGGAATGGATTTTGCAGGAATATCTCACAAAAAAGTACGCTTTGACTATTTTGTTTCCTGGCTTTCCATGTATGAAGGTGCTACAGAAATTTCAACTCAATTATTTGAGGACACTGTTGCCCGCTACACTCAACAGGTTTTAAATTTCGCGCTTAGTAATACAGGAGTTTCTCCAAAAGAAATGGTGCTAGTTGCAAGTGAATTTCATAATGAAATTCGTGCTATTATTGAAAAGAATTTTAGTATTAAAATTAAACCGATTGATGTCTTTGAGAGCGGAAAACTTAATTCCGTTTGGGGAGTAACCTATGGCGCTTACTTGCGTGGCTTAATCCCGCGTGGGGAGGATAATCTTATAAGTCTTACAAGTGTTGGAACCAGAGAGGAGTTTCAACGTTCGCAAGTTATTCATTTCATAAGATTGTGGAGAAATATTGCTTTTGCATATGGGGCAACATTAGTCATTATTTTTGTTGCATCTCTTTTATTCCTCGAAGGTGTGCTTGCCAGAAATCAATCAATAACCATTAATGGCTTACCAGAAAATGAAAAATTGGAACTTCAAGAACTAAAAAATAAGGCCACAGAGTTTAATAAAGTGGTTTCTATGGTTAAAGCTTCACAAGGAAAGCGTGTATTAATTTATCCTTACCTTGCTGCAATTTCAGATGCTTTGCCTTCCGATATATCATTAAACCAGGTAAATCTTAATTCACCATCTGGCCCGCTTGTACTTAGTGGAATTGGAGCGAATGGTGAAGTGAACAAAAAATTTAAAAAATCATTAGAGGAACAACCTTTATTTGCAAACGTTGATTTACCCCCTAATTCACAAACTCCTGCAGGAGGTGATAAACTTACATTTACAATTACAATTACATTTGCTAAAAACGAAAAATAAATAAAATATTTTTAAGAAATTTGTAAAATTTCTTTTTGCAAGTTAGCAAAACTTTCTCCTGCTTCGTTTTGATGCTTTTTTGTGAGCTTTTTTAAAACAAAGTCTCCAGATTTGGTACGACGACTTGTCCGCCAAAGCTTTAGCGTCGGTGGAAGTTTTGCTTGCCCGTCGTAGCCTTGGCGAAGGATGGGCGTAGTTGACTCATCTTTTAATACCTCTTTATTTTCTCTGACCCCCACCCTTAATCGCCAGAAGTTTTTAGTTCCAAGATTGAGAATTATAGATTTCACTCCATTGTGACCTGCTGGTCCTTGAGCGAAGGCTATCTTGTGTGTGCCCCAAATAAAATCGCTGTCATCATGAACCACCAAAAGTGAAGAGGGAATTATTTTAAAATATGAGAGCGCTTCATTTGCCGCAATTCCGGATTCGTTCATGAAGCAAGTTGGCTTAATGAGAATGACCCCACCAAGCTCTGAATAAACAAAATGCTTGCGGGCTATACGTTTCCATGGTGACTTAACAATCGAATTCAAAAATATTTGCCCAATATTGTGGTAAGTTTTTTGATATTCAGCCCCAGGATTTCCAAGCCCTATTATGAGTTTTATCATAGATAATGTATTAGAGAGTTGCCTTTTAAATGTAAATGTTGTAATGTATTGCGAGTATCATCTTAACTTTTTTTAAGTTCCACACTTAAGCATTATTAGTAAATTTACACAAAAGTATCATTTATTAGTAATTTTCTTGCTTTGTACTTTATTATACATTATACTGTAACCCATGGATACCCTTAAGCGGATATTTGCTGGTTTTGTTGAGATTTTAGAAGTTGCAACAATTGCTGTCGTGACCGTTCTTTTGGTTCGTAGTTTTTTAGTGCAACCCTTTTTGGTAAATGGTGCCAGTATGGAGCCAAATTTTTCAAATAATAACTACTTATTAGTTGATGAATTGACCTATCGTTTACGTCAACCAGAAAGAGGAGAGGTAATAGTTTTCCGCTATCCCGGAGATGAATCTACTTTTTATATAAAAAGAATGATTGGACTTTCGGGGGAAAGAGTGCAAATTAAAAATGGTATTATTACGATTTTTAATAATGAGAATCCTGATGGGCTCATCTTAGATGAAAAATATCTTCCCACGGGGTTAATTACAAGCGGCGACATAAACGTTACTTTAAAAGATGATGAATATTTTGTATTAGGGGATAATCGATCATTCAGTTTTGATTCTAGAAGTTGGGGTATCTTGCCTCATAAAGATTTAATAGGGGTTGTTCGTTTACGTCTTTGGCCAGTTACAAATGTTTCAGCTTTTGCCGCACCAGTTTACCAATAAACTTAGGTTATTGGTAAAATCTAAACTATAAATTATAAATATTAAACAAATCTAAGACACTAAAAATATAAACCTAAGCCAAAAAAATCTTCAAATTTGATATTTTATTTTTTCTAATTTGTTTAGAGTTTAGAAATTAGAATTTAGACTTTGATCTAATTATGCCAAAACAATTTAAAAAATCTACAGATAAAAATAAGAGACAAAAATTTGCATTCAAATCTCCAAAAGGGATGCACGATATTTTGCCCGACGATCAATTTTATTGGGAGCGTTTATCAAAATACGGTAAAGATGTCGCAGAATTTTATGGGTATCATAAAATTGAAACTCCAATACTTGAAGATGCTGAAGTATTCTTAAAAACACTCGGCGAAGAATCTGATGTTGTGGAAAAAGAAATGTTTTTTGTGAAAGGTGGTGGCAAGGATAAATATGTACTGCGACCAGAAGGCACTGCTCCAGTTGCGAGAGCTTTTATAGAATACGGAATGAGCCATAGACCACAACCAGTAAAACTTTGGTACAGTGGACCGATGTTTCGTAAAGAACAGCCTCAAGCTGGTCGCTTTAGGCAGTTTCATCAAATTGGATTTGAAATTATAGGTGGTAGCATAGACCCTATTTACGATGCGCAAATAATTCTCGCCTCATTTCATATTCTTGAACAAGCAAAAATAAAAAATTTAGTTATTAATGTAAATTCAATAGGCTGTCGTATTTGTCGTCCTCATTATCGCAAGAAACTTATAGAGTATTATAAAAAAAATGAGCGCGATCTTTGCGTAGATTGTAAGCGTCGCCTTAAAACAAATCCGTTGCGACTATTAGATTGTAAAAATGCTAATTGCGCACCGCTTAAAGTCAAAGCACCTAGCTTATTAGACAATATTTGCGTTTCTTGTAGTAGTCATTTAAAACTCGTACTTGAGTATCTAGATGAATTGTCATTGCCGTATGTTCTAAACCCTCATTTGGTACGTGGGCTCGATTATTACTCTAAAACTGTTTTTGAGATATTTACGGATCAAAGTCCTTTAGCACTCGCCTCCGGCGGACGTTATGATTATTTGCTTGAAACTATGGGGTCTCGCCCTACTCCAGGAACAGGAAGCGCGATAGGAATGGAGCGCGTAATAGAATTAATGCGTGCAACTCACAATGCGTCAGCTAAATCATCAAAAGAGAAAGTTTTTTTTGTTTATTTAGGAGATCTTGCGAAAAAGAAAGTTTTAAAACTTATTGAAGAATTTAGAAGGACAAATATTATTACTCAAGAATCTTTTGGGAAAGATCTTATAAAACGTCAAATGATGTTAGCTGACAAAAGCGGAGCACAACTAGCACTCATCTTAGGTCAAAGAGAAGTTTTTGAAGAAACTATTATTATCCGCGATTTAAAATCTGGTGTTCAAGAAACAATTCCAATAACAAAAGTAGTAGATGTGGTTAAGAAAAGACTTCAATAGTTTATAGTCGGATAGTTGATAGTCAAATAGTTTATAGCCGAATAGTCAGAAGAATTTATAATTATTACTGTGCTTTTTTTCTATAAACTAGCATTGCTATAAACTATTAACTCGTTTCTTCTATAAACTCGTGTTGCTATAAACTTGCTCCCATGGATTGTATCTTCTGTAAAATAATTCAAAAAGAAATACCCGCAGATTTTTTGTTTGAAGATAGTGAGCATATTGCAATGAATGACATAAGACCTTCCGCGCCTGTTCATATTTTAATTTTGCCCAAAGCACATATAGAATCTATAATTCAAATTGAAGATAAAGACAAAGAAATAGTTTCTAAATTAATTTACACAGCTAAGGATTTGGCAAAGAAGCGTAATTTAACTGGCTACAAACTTGTTTTTAATGTGGGTAAAGATGGTGGACAAGTAATTCCACATCTCCATTTACATCTCTTGGGTGGTTGGATAGATAAAAAATCTATTGAATCTATGTCTCATAAGATACTTGATAAATAATGAAATAACCTGTAGAATGTCTACTATAATTGATACTAAATAAAAACAAACTGACAGATAACAATTAATAAGAATGAGGAAAATCTCCTCACTTGTTACATGTAACTTGTCACATGTATAGAGATGCCAGTAAAAGTACTAAAAAAAGAAGGGGAGTCGGCGGCGGCAATGATGTATCGCTTCACCAAAAAAATACAGCAAGGTGGTATTTTAAAAGAAGCTAAAAAGCGTCGTTTTTATGAGCGACCAAAAAATAAAAACAAGAGACGAGTGTTAGCATTAAAGCGAGAAACTAAAAAAGCCGAAGTTCAATACAAAAAAAGATGGGGCCTCCTGTAAAATCTTAAATTTAATATCTCAAATCTCAAATATAATAGATCAGTTTTCAAATCAAGGATCTTTTCTAAAGATTTGATTTTTGAGATGTAGTTTTGAGATTTAAATTTTGATATTTTAGATATGTTGCATCAGCAACTTCACAAAGACTTAATATCGGCATTAAAAGAAAAGCGCGAATTTGAACTTAGCGTTCTTCGGATGCTTTCCGCCGCTTTAAAAAACAAAGAAATAGAAAAAAGAACATCTGGTGAAGTATCTATGCTTACCGAGCAAGATGTTATAGATGTCTTAACTCGTGAGGCAAAAAAACGACGCGAAGCGGCAGCACTTTTTATTACGGGTAGTCGCGTTGACCTTGCAGATAAAGAACGGAGAGAAGTAGAAATTATTCAAAAATATCTTCCCGCGCAACTTAGTGCCGAAGAAATTGAAACTGTTGTTAAAAAAGTTATAGAAGGTGGCGCAAAAGATTTTGCTTCCGCAATGAGAGCCGCAATGGCCGAACTCAAAGGTAAAGCAGATGGCAAAGCAGTAGGGGATGCGGTAAAGAAGTTGTTAGCAAAATAGTTTATTGCGCCTCAATGGCGCATCCGCCGAAGAGGCGGAAGTGGATTAGTTTATAGTCGATGTCCGTTCATTTTTGGTTATACCATCCTCAATTAACCACTTCCTATAAGACTTTTGTCATTGCGAGGGCGAAGCCCGCGGCAATCCAAGAAATAATGAGATAAATCTGGATTGCTTCGTCGTTCCTCCTCGCAAAGACGAGATTAAAAGAGTATTGGTTAATTGGGGATGGTATTATTAGTAGTCGGTTGTTTGTTGTAGGTTTGGCTGTGTAAAATATATGGAAAGGTGCGTGAGTGGTTTAAACGGCAGTCCTGGAAAGACTGTGTGCCAGAAATGGCACCGAGGGTTCGAATCCCTCCCTTTCCGCCTTGCTTCGCCGAAGTTCGTAAGAGCGGAGGCGAGCTTCGCGTAGCTACGGCGTGACGAAGTCCGCCAATAGATTCGCGAAGGAGACCTTTATCTAAATTGCGCTCGCTTTAGCAATTACTGATACCTCTTTTATTTTCTTAGAATCAGGAGCAGAATTAGAATAATGTTGCGATATAGAAAACCAAAAATTGGATTAGCCTTGGGAGGTGGGAGCGCAAAGGGACTCTCTCATATTGGAGTAATAAAAATTTTAGTTGCCAGTAATATTCCGATTGATTTTATCGCAGGCACAAGTATTGGGGCTTTGATTGGTGGCAGTTATGCGGCCATCGGAGACATAAACAAAATTGAAGAAATTGCGCTTCGCACAAATTGGCGAGAGATTTTGCCGTTACTTGATCCATCTATATTTCGCGGATTGCTAAGTGGAGATAAATTAAAAAAATTTATAAAATTACATACCGAGAATAAAACTTTTGATGATTTAAAAATTCCATTTACTGCCGTTGCAACTGACCTTGCAACAGGGGATCCAGTTTATTTAAATTCTGGTTCAGTCTCTGACGCAATAAGAGCAAGTGTTTCATTGCCTTTGGTTTTTAAACCAGTAAAATATAAAGATAAATTACTTACAGATGGTGGTCTATCTGTCCCCGTACCGGTTTCAATATTAAAAGAAATGGGAGCCGAAATAATAATAGCAGTTAATTTGCTTACGCATTATTCATCCGAAAAACTTATGACTGGTTTGGGATTATTTAGAATAGCAAATGATACTATTAGTATTTTAAATCATCACTTAGCAAATAATAATATAAAAGAAGCTAATGTGGTTGTGCGACCACTTGTATCTGAAATTGGTTGGAAAAACATACTTACTCGAGAAGGTACAATAGAGGTAATAAAAGCCGGAGAAGTTGCAATGACAGAAAAAATGGAAGAGTTGAATGGAATATTTTCCAAGAAAATATTTTGGTAAAAAAATTGGCGGCAACCTTAGCTTGATGTTTCAAGCTTTGGTTGCCGCCCTTTGGTCCCTTCTCTCTGCGCAGATTAATACTCTGTGTTCGGTGGTGGTCCCTGCGTCTTAGCAGTTTTCAATTTTGGGGTCTGGCGACTAGGGGAGCAGTTCTGACTGCACGCCTCGTCAGTAATTGATCCTCCAAAATCGAGCAAGACCTGTCGCTGTTCGCTGGTTCCCTGTGGTGTGACTTTACCCACACCAGTAAACCAGTTGAGCTGATCGATCCTACCTCCGGGATATTTGTCCCAGATTCCATTCTCTTGTCGCGCTCCCACCTGAAGGATCGAATAGCATCCACTGGTGGTAAGCATGAGCATTACAGCGAAAATTGCGGCGACTCCCAGGTTTTGTGTTTTCATAACTCCTCCTACACGGTTCTCTCATCCATGAATCGTTGGTCTGTAGTGCATGTCTCCGACCTGCACTATGAAACACTAGTCCGGGGGGACGCCTATCTGGGACGTATACTACACTATTTTATGATATTTGTCAATACCTCCATAAATAGGGATTATTTCTTATGTTTTTTAATTCTTAAAGCAATGGTATAATTTGTAAATATGATTTTGGGAATAGCACTCCTTTTGGTTCAAATCTTGTTTGGATTATTAATTTTTGGTTATTTTGATCCAAAAAATAAATTTTCCTTGTGGGAATTTATCCTTTCATCTATTGCCTCTGGTATAACAATAGGTAGTTTTTTGATTTTATTACTCGCACTTTTATCAAAATCATTAGGTTTTGCATTGGTGATCTCTAGTTTAATTTCGTTAGCTATAATTTTTTGGCGTATTTCGGAGTTACAAAGAATCTTATTGCATGTAACTTTAGCTCTAAGAAAAGTAAAAAAAATAAAATCTATTATAAAACCATGGGTAGTTATCCTTGCGCTTGTCATACTCGTATATTTCGTAACGTTGCCCACTATATTATTCCACGGTCAAAATGGTTCATTAAAAACAGCATTTTTAAGTTGGGGAGATACCGCGCTACACCTTTCTATAATAGAGCGCTTTGCTAATGTGGATCCATTTGAACTAACTCACCCCATGTTAGGTGGAGTTAATCTTACCTACCCATTTTTAATAGATTTTATTTCCGGCATTTTTTTGAAATTGGGGATGGATAAAGTTTTGGCATTTGCTCTCCCACTTTATATATTAGGTTTTGTTTGGATGATATTAATTTTTTCTTTATCTTCGCGTTATTTAAATTCAAAATCTTTCGCGCTAGTGGCTCTTGTTTTCATTGTGTGGGGGAGTGGTCTTGGGTTCACGACGCTTTTTAAAGATTTAAAAAGTGGCTATGAGATTAAAGGTTTAGCTGGAATAACTGAAACTATAAAGAATCCACCACATGATTATACGCACTTAGATAACCGCACAAGTGGTAAAACTTTAGAAAAAGAAACTAACGACAACATTGTTTGGCTGGTACCGATAATTTCTTTTTTTACTCATCAGAGAACATTTACTCTGGGACTTACACTTTTTGCAATTATTATGCTTGGTTTGTTTCATTATGGTAGCGATAAAACTTTTTGGCGTTATGCTGTTTTTGCAGGCCTTTTGCCTTTCTCTCATGGCCATACATTTTTAGCAGTGTTTCTACTTATGGCTGTTCTTTTCTGGTTCTTTTTAAATAATTGGAAAAGCTGGTTACTCTTTGCTTTAACTTCTGTTTTAATTGCCTTACCACAAATTACTTTTTTTCGCTCTAGCACCGATATTATAAACCCAACTTCTTTTAAGCCATATTTTGGATGGATGACGTGTGAGCACACTACTTCGTGGTTTTATTGTGATGCTTTATCTGGAACAGACACTAACTTTTTTATATTTTACTTAAAAAATTTAGGATTTATTTTTGCAATATGGTTAATTGTTTTGGGTGTAATTGCAGTTTCGCCATTCTCCAAAAAACTTTGGGGAGTTGTAAAGCATAAACTCGACTTAAAATATATTTATGCCTCGCTTTTTATATTTGTAGTCTCTAATCTTGTAATTTTTCAACCTTGGCCATTTGATAACAATAAAGTTATTTTTTACTCATGGTTGCTGATTATAATTTTTGCAGTAGTACCATTTTTAAAAATGCTTTGGGAAAATTCGAAATTTGGTAAAGCTGTAACCGTTATTCTTATTTTTTTTAGTGTGCTTGCCGGTGGTTTTGATTCTTATGCAAGACTTCAAACATCAAAAAATAGTGACTCTTATGGATATTCAGATAATTCCGATGCAAATCAGAAACTTGGTGAATGGATTAAAAATAATACAAAACCAAATGATTTGTTTCTTGTGGACCCTTCAGTTGTAGATCCGGTTCCTTTGTTCTTGTCTGGTCGCCCAATTTATCTTGGTTATGATGGTTGGCTCTGGTCGGAGGGTTTAGATTATTATAGGAATAACGCCATAGCTCAAAAAATACTTTCGGGCGAATTGAGTCTTGCGTGCAACGAGAATATAAAATATATTTTATTAAATAGTGGATTAAAAAATAAATTTCCAGTTTTAAATGAATCTCTGCTTCTCACTAAACTTAAAGTTGTTTATCCAAAAGACCCCTCTCAAGATGATACCAAAATATTAGAAGTAATTTGTGAGTAATATATGAAATCTTTTTTTAATAAAAATTGGTTATTGCTAATCTTAATCGTTCTGGCTATTTTTACCAGATTTTGGCAATTAGATAAACCATCAGAAGTTGTCTTTGATGAAGTGCATTTCGGTAAATTTGTTTCGGCTTATTTTAATCATGAATATTATTTTGACATTCATCCACCACTTGGTAAATTGATGATTGCCGGAACCGCCAAATTTTTAGGATTTAATTCTGGTTTTGATTTTAAACAAATTGGAGAGGCATTAAATGCAAAGGATCTTTTTGCCCTTAGATTTTTACCAGCATTTTTTGGAGTTATATTTGTTATCGTTATTTATCAACTTCTTTTGGCATTAAATTTGTCTAGGCTAGGCGCATTTGCTGGTGCATTTTTAGTTATATTTGAAAATGCAATATTAGTTGAATCCAGATTTATTTTGGTGGATATATTTCTGCTAACTTTTGGTTTTAGTGGTATTTATACTTTTCTGCTTTTCAGAAAATCAAATGGAAAGTCTAGATTATTCTATTTGCTTCTAACTGGCGTTTTGTTGGGACTAGCTTTCAGTATTAAATCAACTGGCATATCGTTCCTTGGACTAGCGTTGCTTTTCACTTTTGTGGATAGCTTATATAAATTTGAACTAAAGAAATTTAATTTTGGATCATTATTGTTTAGTTTAAAAAATTATGTAATTAATTTTGAGTATAAGAAATTTATATTAACCTCATTAGGTCTAATTATTATTTCCGTGGCGGTATATGCTAGTACATTTCCAATGCATTTTGCGCAACTGTACAATTCAGGGCCAGGAGATGCTTATATGAGTGCAGGTTTTCAAAAAACTCTAGTGGGTAATAAAGTTTCGGCGGACAATACAGAACGGCCACTTAATTATTGGGGCAAATTTATAGAACTTAATAAGGCAATGTTTAATTACAACAGTGGTCTAACAGCAACGCATCCAGACGGAAGCAAGTGGTATGAATGGCCACTTATGAAAAAGCCAATTTATTACTGGGTCAAGTCCGGTGATGGCGTAACTTCAAATATTTATTTAGTAGGAAATCCTTTAGTTTGGTGGCTGGGGACATTCTCTGTTCTGCTCGCTTTGTTATCGCTTTTATTAAAAAAGATTAGACAAAAATTAACCCCAGAAATTTATTTTTTAATTGCAGGTTATGTAATAAATCTTTTGCCATTTATTTTAATATCTAGAGTTGCTTTTCTTTACCATTATCTTACGGCGCTGGTCTTCTCAATTCTGATTTTAGTATTTATGGCAGAAAAATTGTTATTTAATAATCAATTAAAAATAATGGACGAAGAAATTGAAAAACAAAATTTCAAAAATCATAAAAGATTTTTTACTATTTACTTTATTTGTTTGAGTCTAGTTTTTATTTCCTTTCTTGTTTTGTCACCATTAACTTATGGCTTGCCCACTTCTTCGGAGCAGGCAAAATCTTACAGTTCGTTTATAGGTTCGCTGCACAACTAACCTTAATAATATAAATGGAATAAACATCCTCAAATTGACGGATGTTTATTTATATCGTAGAATTTGCGCAATCAAATCAAATGAAGGACAAAATAAAAAATGAGTTAAATAAAGGCGAAAATATATCAATCATCAACTTGGTGTCGTATTTAATAGAACATTCAAGGGTAATTGGAGCGTCCGATATACATATTGACCCTACTGAAACTGCAGTGAAGGTAAGGCTTAGAATAGATGGTGTCTTGCATGACGGTTTTTCTTTTCCTAAACAAATAGATTCTGAAGTTATTTCTAGAATTAAAGTCTTATCAGGTCTTCGTACTGATGAGCATCAAATGGCTCAAGATGGTCGCTTTAGAGCCTTATTTCAAGATGCCGAACCGGTGGATATTCGTGTTTCAATCGCGCCAGCTTATCATGGAGAAAATGCGGTGTTAAGGCTTTTATCTGACAGAGCAGAAAAATTAGATCTTGAAGGCTTAGGTTTTAGTGAAGGTGACAGGGAAAAAATAAATAAAGCAATTCAAAAACCATATGGAATGATATTGGCGACGGGGCCAACTGGTTCTGGTAAAACAACAACTTTATATACTTTAATTAAATCATTAAATAGCAAAGAGAATTCAATAATAACAATTGAAGATCCTGTTGAGTATGCGATTGACGACATAAGACAAATCCAAGTTAATTCTAGGACGGGTCTTACATTTGCAAATGGTCTTAGATCTATATTGCGTCAGGATCCAAACGTTATTATGGTTGGAGAAATTCGTGATATCGAAACTGCGAGCATTGCAGTAAACACAGCTCTCACCGGTCACTTGCTGCTTTCAACAATTCATACAAGTGATGCTGCCACAACATTACCTCGATTGCTCGATATGAAAATAGAGCCGTATCTTATAGCATCCACAATAAATCTTGCAATTGGACAAAGATTGGTGCGTAAGATTTGCCAAAATTGCAAAACTGAAAGAAATATTACAGATGCTGAAAAATTAAGTATAGAATCAGCACTTAAAATAGAACCAACAAATATTTATAAAAATATTTTTTATGGCAAAGGTTGCGATAGTTGTAGTGGAAGTGGATTTAAAGGGAGAGTAGTCATAGCCGAAGTTATTGATGTAGACAACGATATTCGTGATGCAATTTTAAGAAAAGCATCTGCGACAGAAATTAAAAAAATAGCGATGAAAAATGGAATGATATCTATGACGGAGGAAGGTTTAAGAAAAGTTGTAAAAGGCGAAACAACCATTGAAGAAATATTACGTGTTGTACATGAGTAATCCCGTTAGAAATAGCGGACGTAAATATAATTTATTGTATCAATAGAAAACTTACATTTAATTTTTAATATAATTGTACGCATTGCGCCATCTGCGTTCGCGTCCTATTTCTAATGGGATGAATAAATTAACATCAATTTTCAAAAGAACACGGTTTACTATAAAAGAGCAGTCGCATTTTGCCAAGCGACTTAGTTTTTTAGTTAAGTCTGGAGTTCCTATTTTAGAGAGTCTTAGAATTTTACGTCGTCAGACAAAATCAAAAGCGCGACTTAAATTATTTGATAAAATAATTGACGATGTATCTAATGGACAGTATCTGGCAACAAGCCTAAAAAAACTCCCGAATATGTTTGGTGATTTCGCAATAAATATTATTAAGGTAGGTGAGAAAAGTGGAACACTAGATAAAAATTTAAATTATCTTTCAGAAGAATTAAAAAAGAAACAAGCATTAAAGCAAAAAATAATTGGAGCTTTTGTGTATCCAATATTTATTACATTATCTACTGTTGGCCTAGCAGTATTATTAACCGTTTTTATATTTCCAAAAATTCAGCCTATATTTGATAGTTTGCATATAAGTCTTCCACTTTCCACGAGGATTTTATTATTTGTAAGCACATTTTTGGGAAATTACGGATTATATCTTTTAGCGATTCTGGTTTTTCTAGTAATCGTTTTTTTTGTTGCTTTCAATAAATTCCCTTCATTTCATTTGCTAATAGATAGATTCATTTTGAAGATTCCTTTATTTGGAAAAATTACACAAAGTTATAATGTTACAAATTTTTGTAGAACACTGGGTTTACTTTTGAAAAGTGGAGTAATAGTAACTGAGGCACTTTCGATTACGGGGGA